>JAPLWK010000004.1:9667-80908 GCA_026396615.1 candidate division WWE3 bacterium
TCTTTAGCGCCGTAATCATGCCATTTGTAACAGAAGCTGTCGATAAAATCGTGGGTTCTCGGTTCGCAGTGTCCGCGGCACTTAAGCCAAACTCTTTCGCTGTAGTATGCCAGGTGTCGATAGCGGAAAGTAGACAATTTTGTGACCACTGCAGCGGTGATTGATCTACGGTGTAATCAAAGGCCTCCAAATGAATCCCTGGATTTTGAGCTTGGGCGGCGTATGCGGTTTGAGTGAGGTCAAGTGAGTTATAAGTATGAAAGCAAAGAATGTTTTTGTAATTTTCTGCAGTCTGGGCTAAAACCGCAAAACGATCTTCGATATTGTAATTTGTGGGATATTTAAAAGAGACACCATTCTTCTGGTAACTCTTCCAACTACTCGTGTCCCCGCTCGTCCCCGTTCCGACGTCGAGAAATTTGAAGGTGGAAAGAATTAAATCAAAGTTATGATCTAATATTTTGACGCTGGTTTTTCCATTATCATAGTAGGACCGGAAAAATAGATTTTGACCATTATGTGTCGCCACCACTATTAAACCGGGGCTTATTTTATTATTGGCATCATTTAAATTACTAATCCGTTGCTCTACTGACTCGATTCCAGAAACAGATACGTTATTTAACTTTTCTTCAACATATGTTTTACCGCTATTTATTTTTAGACCAGCCGGATCGGTTAATTTAAAGGTGGGAATGTAATTTTGCACAGGAAGGGAATCTCTACCGGCTTCATGATAAATATCTATAACACCGTAGACGTCATTCTCTGTTAAATCTTTAGAAGATTTGTCATAAACAGTTACATGGCCGCCATTAGCGTCATATCCCCGATAAGACCAATTGGCAGGGTATTTAAATGAATATTCTTTTCCAGAGTAAGTCTTCCAGCCGGCGGTGGGGTCGGTAGCGGCGGACGGACTGGCGGTAACGGTTTTTGCCGGAGTTACGACGTTTTTCGTGGCTGACGGATTTAATGACGCTGATTTACTAAAGTAAAAAGCGGCGTATACAGCGCTTCCGACGAGAAGTAGACCAATGACGATTAGAGCAATGATGACAGCGGTTTTGTGGCTAATTCGGCAACACGGCTCTTCTGGAGCCGGCGCTACTGGTGGGGTTAAAGGTTGGTTGTCTGTAGGCATATGTTTAATCTATATATTTTCAGCAGCATTGTCAACATTTACAATTAATTTTTCCTTGACTTTTTGGGCCTTTTTGTTATACTTACCTCAGTAAGACCGCTAGGGGCAGGGGCCATCCGTAACCATTCGGATCTAAGCTGCCCATAAAGCTCGCGGTCTTTTTAGCTTTCTAAGGTTTACTAATTTTGTCGTAATAGTATACGACCTCACGAGCGCTGATTCTGAGTCCCTTACTTTTATTTTTCATTGCTACGTACCCTTTAAGGTGAGCGTTAGATTTCTTACCTACATGAGCAAACCAAATATCCAAATTCTGAGCTTTATTTATTAAGAGAACTTGGGAAATAAATAATTTTATCTGACGTTCGTAGCCGGTGTATTCACAATCAATTTCGACCACGTCTGCCTTGGAAGCCATAATCACTTTTGCGCAGAGTACTGCGAACGTGAATAATTTAAAGATTAGTGGCTTACCGAGTTCCCTAAAAAATAGCTTCAGTTCCTGCTTTTCGTGGGCATCAATTGAACTCAGGAATGTTTGGCCATTAGCTAAACAGACGTAGGTTGTTTTACCCGTGTTTTCTATTTTGTTTGATTGGTCTATCTGGTACATTACACGCTGAATCTAAACTCCACAATATCCCCCTCTTTCATTACATATTCTCGACCCTCCAGTCGCACCTTGCCTAACTCTTTCGCTTTCGACCAACCGCCGACGGCTATGTAATCGTCATAATGACAAACTTCGGCTGAAATAAAACCGCGTTCAAAGTCGCCGTGAATGGCTCCGGCCGCCTCTGGCCCCTTCGCACCCTGCCGAATCGTCCAGGCCCGAACTTCCTTAGGACCAGCCGTGAGGAAAGTTTGAAGACCGAGTGTGTGAAAGCAGATTTTAATGACCCTGTCTAAACCGGATTCAGAAAGACCCAAACCAGCGAGATATTCTTTCTGCTCTAAGTCTGACAACGCAGAGAGTTCTGATTCCATCTTTGCTGAAATTGACAACGATACCACCTGTAGGGACGCATCAAGATGCGTCCTCGATTCGTCGACATTCAAAACATACACAATCGGCTTCATGGTGAGCAACTGCCAATTTTTAGCTTCCACCATTTCCTCTTCGGATAAAATAACCTCCGACGCAGCCAAACCCTGATTCAAACCTGTTAAAAGTTTATCTGCCGCAGACCCACGCACCAAATCTAATTTGTTAACTGTTTTTTGTTGTTTGTTATTTGATAACTTAGTAACCGTTTCTAAATCCTTTAAAATCAACTCCGTTTTAATCGTGGCCATGTCGCTCTCAGGATTTTCGGCTCCCGCCCGAATCACGTTTTCGTCACTAAAATCCCGAACTACTTCCAGAATCATTTGGCACTCCCGAATATGGCTTAAAAACTGATTACCAAGGCCTTCGCCAGATGCGGCGCCTTTGACTAAGCCGGCAATGTCCACAAACTTAACGACCGCCGGAATAATCTTCGTGTCGCGGTCTTTTACCATGTCATAAAGAACTTGGAGACGATGATCAGGAACTTCGACCACCCCAACATTCGGCTCAATAGTACAAAAAGGATAATTCGCCGCCTCGGCAATCTGCCTCTTTAATAGTGCATTAAATAATGTTGACTTCCCAACGTTCGGAAGACCGACGATGCCAATTGAAATATTCATAAAAGTATGGTATAATATACCAATCACGATGACTGGATAGGCCTAAGGTTTCGACCGAACGCCGATGCCAGTCGTTAACATTTCTAAACTACCTCTTAATTGATCCGCTCTAACCACAAACCCAGAGTACGGCTTAAATAGTTTCGAATAATGTTTATTTGGAGTAAACAAGTGTAATAATTTATTTTTTAAAGCTAAATATTCTACTAAACAAAAAAAGTCTCCATCACCGGATACAATAATGCCCTTTTCATAATTTTCGAATTGAATCATGGAATGTAAAACCAGTTCAGCATCCACGTTACCTTTTACTGTCCCGTCCGGTAATTCCATCGTTGGTTTAAGAATTACCAAGTAATCCATTTTCTGAAGTTCAGTATAAAGTGCCCCATTACCAGGTTTATAACCAATAAATAAGTAAGCTTCCGAAACGTTATATTTATTCCGAAGATACAGCCTGAACTTTCGCCAGTCCAATTTCCAACCCTGAGATCTAATTCCTAAATTTAAATTCTGACTATCTATAAATGCGAAAGTTTTATTCACGTTAACAGTGTACCAAATACAATCTCCGGTTTCGACCAAACGCTAAAAGTGATAATTAACAATTTGATACTATAGACAAAATTTGTCACAAAAAGGGACCGGCTAGATAAAAATCTTCACCAGTCCCAATAGGTCAACGAGGTAAACAAGTACCGAATCTATCCGCGAATATCTGCGGTGGCTTACCAATTGATTCTACTGATCCGTACCGCAACGGGAAAATAAAAAATTGGCCCAGTCCCAAGCTAGTAAAGGCCTTACAACAATCTTCTGTAACCAGTATGAGTAATTTTTCATAGCCTTGCAGCTTCCTTACCCGAGTTATAAAACGAACCGCGACTTCCTTGGCATCGGGTTCCGCCAACTCTGGTTGTGGTCGAATAAGGATTTGCCCGCAGTAGTCCGAGTAATCTTTAAAATTCTGTACTGTCTTAAACCAATGAGCTGCTTCGGGATTACCATTCAGAAATTCGCATCGAGTGGTTTGTACTTGACTGGCCAGAGCAAATGCGACAGGAAGATTTTGCCCCGAACCTAAACGATAAACTTCAATATTAACTTTTTTACGAAAACCACGATCAACACCATCCTTATTGCAGAGCGTAAATGTAGTCATTTTTTTCTCTCCTATAAATTAAGCTATTAGTGTAAGGATTATACGCTTACTTGGATAATATTTCTTGTATTCTCGCTGTTTCTAGGGCTTCATCGAAGGGCCCGAGAAGACATACGGTAAGTTTGCTATTCTTAATCAGTTCTGACGCCAGGGTCTGAATGTCCTCCAAAGTGACAGCGTCGATCTTGGCGATCGTTTCTTCCGGCGTTTCGAGTTTCTGACGAGTCAGCTCTTGCAGGCCATAGTAATTCATGACTTTGTCGCTAGTCTCCAAACTTAAGGCTAAAATGCCTTTAAGATGTTCTTTTGACCTGGTTAATTCCGCTTCAGTGACGCCAGAAATTGCGATATTTTTAAACTCGGTGACGATAGCAACTAAAGCTTCTTGATAACGGTCAACAGTGACGCCGGCCGAAGCCGTCCACAGTCCCGTATCTTTAAAACTCTCGGCGTTGCTGCGGATGTAATAGGCTAAACCTAGCTGATCGCGAATTTTGTTAAATAAACGGCTAGCCATACCGCCCCCTAAAATGTCGTTGGCAACTTCTAAAATCTCCGCTCGTTCGTCGTTGTCATCTAGCCCACGCCAACCTAAATATAGATGGGCTTGGTCAAGTTTCCGGTTGATGACCTTGACTTGCAGACCAGCTTGACTAGTCACGTAAGGAATTTCGGAGAACTTTTGACCAAGATTAAAATCTTTAAAAATAGGTTCGACTAAATTAAAGAATGACGAAGAATCAAGGTCACCAGCGGCAATGACGACGACACGTTTAGGATCATAAAATTCTGACCGAAACTTCTCTAAGTCCGCTTTAGAAAAACGTTGTAAATTCTCTTTGGTACCAACTATCTTTTGGCCCAGAGGATGGCCTTTGAAGACGAGTGACAAGAATTCTTGTTCGACTTTTTCCATAGGCTGATCTTCGTACATGTTGAGTTCTTCGATGACGTTACCGCGCTCGATTTCCAAGTCTTTGCCGGGAAATAATGGATTTAGGAAAATGTCGGAAACGACGAAGACCAAACGGTCTAGCTTGCTGGCGGCGCTCTTCGCCCAATAGCCGGTAAATTCGTAGCCGGTAAAAGCGTTGTTAATGCCGCCAATGCCTTCTATGGCGTTAGAAATTGCTTGGCTGTAAGGAAGTAACGGCGTGCCCTTAAAGACATTGTGCTCAATGAAGTGCGCGATACCGGATGTTTCCGCGGATTCTTGACGGCTCCCCGCCCCCACGAGAACGGCAAAAGTGACGGTAGAACTGCCGGGAATTGGCAGAGCGCGAAGACGGACGCCGTTGGGAAGATCTTTTTTAGCGTAATCAAAATGCATGACAATTATTTTAACATACTGTATATTGCGGGTAACACCAATTCCCAAATACCTATGGAAAAATTTATACGAATTCTCTGGAACTACTACTTAAAAATAGTAGAGGTTTTTTTAATATTAATTTTTAGCCCTATAAACTGGGGTATTTTGGCGTACTTAAAGCTTAAAAGAACGCTCCAAACTTCGATAAAATTGATGGTAAGGGAGATAGGAGTAATAAATAGTGTAATTTTGACAAGACTAATAGTATTAAAAAAGAGCATTGCTAAAAACGAAGCTGTCATTAAAGGCTATCTAGCGGATCGCCAGAAGAAACTAAAGTATAAAATAATTTGGGAATATAAAGATTTATTAGTTTCGGCTGCGGAACTTCAAGCCAAAATAAGAATCACAATTATAAATTTTATAAAACTTATAAAACGTATTATTAAGCGCCGACCTAAAGCAGCGCTTGCACCAAAACGGACCCAATTAGCAGTCAAAAAAGCCAATTTGACCATTCCAAACAACAAAGGACTGGCTGCCTATAAAATAACGGCCTCGATTTTGATTAGCATTTCGCTTATTTTAACTACCGCTAACGGCGCTTATGCTTTCTATCAGCTGATTCTGAAAGATTTACCGTCGCCGGAAACACTATCGACGAATCAACCGGATCTAACCACTAAGATACTCGATCGTAATGGCGTTCTGCTCTACAAAATTCACGGCCCCCAGAATCGAACCTGGATCACGCTTTCAGACATCCCAAAGACTTTAACTGAAGCCACGATTAGCATGGAAGACAAGGATTTTTACACCAACCCCGGTTTTAGCGTCAGCGGTATCGTCCGCGCCGCAGTGACCCAAGCCCGCGGCGGTGCCGTGCAAGGGGGCAGCACGATCACCCAGCAACTGGTGAAAAACGTCTTTTTAACGCCGGACCGAACCATTGTTCGCAAAACTAAGGAGCTAATCCTCGCAGTCGAGACTGAAAGACACTACAGCAAAGACCAAATTTTAGAGATGTATTTAAACATTAACGGCTATGGTGGCAGTAGTTACGGGGTTGAGGAAGCAGCTCAAGAATATTTTGGCATTTCGGCCCGCAATTTAGATCTGGCTCAAAGTGCTCTTTTAGCCGGTCTAACAGCCTCCCCTACTACCTACTCGCCTTTTGGAGTTCACCCTGAGATGGCCAAAGAGCGACAACGTCTCGTTCTGCAGCGGATGCTCGAAGACGGCAAAATCACTTACGACCAAATGGAGGCTGCGGTAAGTGAACCTCTGAATATTAAACCGCAGGTTGATCGCATTCTGGCCCCTCATTTTGTAATGTGGGTTAAACAACTATTAGTTGATAGGTACGGCGAAGACGTGGTAGACAAAGGAGGACTAACAGTGAAGACATCCCTTGACATTAATCTTCAAAATATGGTCCAAACCGAAGTTCAAACGCAGTTGGGGATCTTGAAGTTTGAGAATGTCACCAACGGGGCAGCGATGATCACCAAACCGGCGACCGGTGAAGTCTTAGCGATGGTGGGAAGTAGAGATTATTTTGATTTACAGCATGACGGCAATGTTAATGTCGCTTTGAGTCTTCGCCAGCCCGGCTCCTCTATAAAAGTAGTTAATTACGCCGGGGCTCTGGAAGATGGCTTTACGGCGGCCACTCGGATCGTTGACGCCCCGATTTCCTTTCCATCGGTGGGAGGACCGACTTATAATCCGGTCAATTATGACGGCAAATTCCACGGCAACGTTACTGTGCGAACGGCTCTGGCCTCCTCTTTTAACATTCCGGCCGTGAAAGTCCTGGCCGCTCAAGGAGTCCCTAAAATGGTCGCCAAGGGCATTGAAATGGGTTTAACTAGTTGGCAAAATGTGGACCCCGGCCGCTTCGGTTTGTCGATGACTCTGGGGAGCATTGAAGTCCCGATGACGCAAATGATGGTCGTTTATGGCGATTTAGCTAATGGTGGCAAGCAGACACAACTAAACCCATTTTTAGAAGTTAAAGATAGTGCAGGTCTAGTTTTAGAGTCACAGGCCGCTGACCCAAAGCCTTCGAACCAAGTCGTTAAGCCCGGCGTCGCTTATATTATAAGTAATATTCTGAGTGACAACAACGCCCGTATTCCCGCTTTTGGACCGAGCTCAGTCCTAAATATCCCAGGCTACACCGTTGCTGTAAAGACCGGCACCACCAATGAATTGCGTGACAACTGGACATTTGGTTATACGCCGGATTACGTAGTAGGAACTTGGGTTGGTAATAACGATAATACGCCGATGAGCGGGGTCGCCTCTGGCATTACTGGCGCCTCCCCGATTTGGCATAACATCATGACGAATTTATTGACAGGACAGCCCACGACTAGCTTTGTAATGCCCAGTGACGTGACCGCTGTCAATTTATGCCCCTACACCGGCACTTTGGCCTGTAATAGTTGCCAAGGACAAACAGAGTACTTTATTAAGGGAAGTGAACCAAAAACTGCCTGTTCGGATGAAGTGATTAAGAAAAATTAAAATTTACCCGCGCTCGACGTATTTTCCGTCACGGGTGTCGACCTTTATCCGTTCGCCCTCATTAATAAACATCGGCACGTAGACCGTCGCCCCGGTTTCAATTATTGCCGGCTTTTGGGCGTTCCCAACGGTATTGCCCTTTTCTCCAGGCATTGTTGAGGTGACAGTGAAAAACATGGAGGTGGGTAGATCAAAAGAAATAGGGGTGTCATTGTAGAAGTTGACGGTGCCAGTGGAACCTTCAAGCAGAAAGTTGCACAACTCCCCTACTATGTCAGCCGACAACTCAATGGTCTCAAAAGTCACCGGATCCATGAAGTTAAATGTTTGGCCGTCCTTATATAAGTATTGCACCGGCTTTTTGCTCAAGTCGACTTCTTCGACTGTACCGCCGCTTTTAAGACCACGCTCGATGATAGCACCAGTTAGAATATTACGAGCTTTGACTTTAATGACCGCTCCGCCCCGGCCCATTTTAATATGCTCATATTTAAGGACAATGAAAGGATTTCCCGTTTCGGGATCCATAAAGGCCGTACCATTGCGAAGACCAGTGACGACTAATGCCATAAGCCTCGTCATTGTACAACTACGACTCACCCGTTGACAATAGTCTTCGAATTTGGCATATTAAATTCCTAGAATGATTAATTCTAGAATTAAACCGAAAAGTAATTACTTAGTTTCTGCCGCCTCTGGGCGGTTTTTTTATGCCCTTTTTACTGACTTTAAACTTCGGGATGAAAGTTAAACGTCATAAAAAGTCATACAAATTCTAATTACTAAGAAAGGGAGAAAAATCATGTTATTAGATGCATTAAGACATCCTAGCGTGTTTATACGGGGTAATACCAACGCCACGACCGACGTGATGCCCGAGCAAATACCGCCGATTTGGAGATCACTAATTTGGGGTCTACAGATGTTCGCAGTCGCCGCCCCAGCTACCATCGTTGGAATTCTGGCTATCAATGGACTGCTGAAGGTAAACAACGTGCCCGCCCAGTTTCAATTGGACCCGCATATCGCCTTAGTGGCCGCCGGAGTGGGAACGATTGTGTGGATGATCATTACCCGGGGTAAGATGCCGAACTTTGTAGGCACTAGCTTTACCTACATTCCGACCATCGCGGCTATCACTGCCAGTATGGTCGGTAAATCGGACGCCAATCCCCTATCGTACGCCACCGGTGCAGTGATGCTCAGTACTATTTGGACGCTTCTGATCGCCGGTTTTATATACTTGACGACTCGCGGGGCTAAAGATGGTGACGACGTGAGTAATAAACTAACCGTTTTTACAAGGTTAGTGCCCAATGAAATCGCCGTCAGCATTGTGTTCATAATCGGTTTGTCTCTAGCTGGAGTGGCTGTGGGTATGATTAGTACCAACATCATTCTGGGACTGGCCACAGTGTTACTGATTGCCCTTTTTAAGTACCTGCCAAAGTTCTGGGGTACGATCCCAATTATTTTGGCCCTACTGGTTATGTATTTGGTTTCGGCCGCTTTGGGACTGGTAAATCTGCAGACTTTTGTGGAAGCACCGCTTCTGCGAGTACCAAACTTCATGCTGCCAAACTTCAACTTCGCTGGCTTTGTGCAAATGGCTCCGGTAAGCCTCGCGACATCGTTTGAAACTTTGGGGCATATCTTAGTACTCCAGATGTTACTGGGCCGGCCGCTAATGAAGAAACTGTGGCAAGCCATGGTAGCCGATGGCATCTGCGACTCCTTGGGGGCTGTCATGGGTACTTCTGGTAACACTACATACGCGGAGGACTTGGGACTTCTTGCTATGACTAGAATCTTTGCTGCATGGGTTGCCTTTGAGGTCGCCAGAGCTGAAAAGATAAGGTTTGACACGCCACGAACGGCCATAATCACCGCAGTGATGCTGATTATCGGAGTTGGTAACTTACAGCTAACGATTGATGGTACCACCTGGCTCTCTGGCATCTCGTATGCAATCGTCGTTGGAGTTATTGGTTGGCCTATCGTTGGTTTGTTTGAAAAAATCCTGCAACCAAAAAAAGTTGAGGTAAAAGAAGTAACGAAGTAGTTCGCAGGAACGGTGATTCATCCCCACCGTTCCTTTTATTTTTTCTTATTTAATTTGTAAACTGACAAATCTTAGCACGTGCTGATATTTGTCAGTGCCTAGAAATAATTATGGGCAGGATGTTTATAAAAAAATCCCCTGCCCTGAAGTCTTGCATCGTTACACTGTGAAAAACTCACGCAAATCTTTGTAATATGCCGCTTTCCCGTGATACTCAACCATCGTACCGCACTTAATACAGCGTAAAATGGACCAACCAGTAACAGAGTTGTAATGAAGCGATACTATGCCGTTACAGCCAACATGAACACCGACATTCGTGTTTGTGATTTTATCACCGTCGCGGCGATGGTCAACGAAGAAATGACCGTCATACCAAGGTTTAGGTTCTACCACGCAATCGCCTTTTTTGGTGAATCTAATTCCTGGCCAAGGCTGACTTCGTCTAATCTCCTTAACCAGCTGCAAAATGCCATCGTGTCTGACAGTATCTGTATGGTATGTCAGTTCACCAGCCCGAATAACCAAGTTAAAAGCACAGTCCAACCAGCCGGTAGCCCAGACGTGCTCCCGACGTTTAGCATCCCACACAATCAGATGACTCCAGCTATTTCTCTCAAGTTGCCGATTAGTATCCGCAATCTCCGCGTAAAGAATGCCTTCTTCAGGGCTGATCTTAGAACCGAAACCGGCCGATTCCAGAACTTCCTTTACCAAGGTCACATGCTTTTTTGTTAGCTGGCTACCTTTGTACCACTTCGAAAAAGCGTCATAAAACTCCGCCGCTCGTATCGGAATAACGTCTAAAATGTCGTAACCACCCATTTGTTCCTAACTCCTTTTTTAAATCTGAATTGAGGATATTCTTAACACTCTGAGGTGCTGGTGTCAAATTAAATATGTATAACCGATTTTAAATTTCTGCTAACATTAAAACTAGATTATGCCAAACATCAAAATTGCCAAACAAAAAGCCTGGGAGTTTTATAATAAATGGCGTCAGGAAGCTACTTACTCCCCAGCCCTAAAATGCAATGTCCGAATCTCTCTTAAAGGTTGGAATCATTTAGCTGGAAATATTGATCACGAAGGTTACGGTAAGAAACGAACGGCCAGTGACGCCTATCGCCGTTTAATGTTGCTTCCTTATGCTAAGGGGATCATCGAAAAATCAACGACAATCCAAAATATAATCACTAAAAATGGCCGAACTTTTTATGGAATTGAGGCGATGGTAATAGTCAAAGAAGACGGCAAGGAGCTGCCTCGTAAAGTCCGAGTAGTATTAATCGAAGACGCAGCTGGAAATAAGATTTTCTACAGCGTTATGGACAAGAAGCAACGCCAGCTTAGTCTAATTAAACTGAGCAACAACACTCGGAATAATATCAAGAAATGAAAATATCTCCCGACTCGGAGATATTTGTGAAGTGCCTCACGCTTAAGTAGTTGTACGTTAGCGTCATGTAGGCTAAAAAGCCTATCGCTTCACCTTTCAATTATAACATAAAAATCTGTATTTGTACAGACTTTAGTGGTGCCGGAGGAGGGAGTCGAACCCTCACGCCATATTATTGGCACGGGATTTTGAGTCCCGCATGTCTGCCATTCCATCACCCCGGCTCAATTTGAGATTATATCATTCCAAAATAACCTCGTGTGACTTTAAATCAACACCATTCCAAGTCACTTCCAAAAACCGCGGCATTTCGGTGTTACGATCACCTGTGACCGCGCCGACTATGGCCGTCTTTAAGCCATTTTTAACATATTCTGTTGCGAAGTGTAAGTGACCTGAAAAAAGCTGTAAGATATTATTAGTAACAAACAACTGACGCAACGTCGCCGCTTCACTGGCTACTTGTTTTGACTGCTCTCCCATAATATGTGAAGAATTTAAATTATTAAGTGGTTCGTGCAGAAACACGAGACACTTAAGGACGTTGCAATCAGTGACCATGCTTTTAACCCAAGTCATTTCGGCACTTGGTAAACCGGCCGTTTCGTCGGCGTTGTTGATTAAAATAAACTTGAGGCCAACGTCACTAAAACTTTGCCAGGTGACGCCAAAAACGTCGCTAAAAATCGGTGAATTGACTTTTTTAGCCATCCAGACGTCGTGATTACCTGGAATCACGTAATATTTAAGCCCTGATTTATCTAAAGCGACTTTAACGGCTTCAAGTTCCGCACTCTCACCGACGTTGGTAAGGTCGCCGGTCACGATAACAAACGACATCTTGTCTGACTTGGCATCTTTTAGGGCCCACGTAAGATGTTCCAGATCCGAGTGAATATCACTCATGACGGCGAATTTAAGTAATGTTGTTTTGGTTACTGCTGACGGGGTCGCACTATTGAGGCGTATAATCGATGTCGACGTTCTGCTTTTGGTCTGAGTTTTAAAGTATTGATAGGTGCCAAGTGACAGCGTTAAGAAGGCTAAAATAAGAAGTAGGTATTTTAAACGGGCAGTCATGTCTATATAATAGCAGACGAGCTGTTTTGACTGACTGTTTCGCAGTCAGCGATTAAATTCTTTATACGCCTCTTTAGCTCAATGGCAGAGCACCGGTTTTGTAAACCGCAGACTAGGGTTCGATTCCCTGAAGAGGCTCCAAGAATTTAATCTGAAACAGCAGGTCGTCGGTCCAAATCCGACAGACGGCTCCATGCGGGCCTATAGGTAAACGGTATACCGCGTCATTCGCATTGACGAGTTCGGGGTTCAATTCCCCGTGGGTCCACCATAAAGGTATGATAAATATTGAGACACGTGATGCCACAAGTCAACCAAGCCTACTGAACCCAGCTGAAATCCCGGTGCTGTTTTCTTCCCATGAAACGGATTTATTTAGTCATGATCCGAAATATCGTGACTATCTCATTGATGTAGATTCGATACCTCAGAATGCAAAGGTGCTAGATATTGGTAGCGGCCGCGGTCAGTTTGTAGCGGAACTAAAAGCCAAAGGAATCAATGCCATTGGTTTAGATCTTGTGGCTCCCGGTGCCTCCCAAAAACCGGATGTGGCCGGTATTTCTACTCATCTACCATTTGCTAACGAATCGTTCGACATTGTTACTAACTACTGGGGTGGCCTTACTTATCCGCTAATGGAAGCGATAAACAAAAGTCCGGAGATTCAAAGGCAATATGTAATTGCTTTCCTTGAGGAACTTCGTGAGGCAATAAGAGTTAGTGGTAACGAGATCCGAATTTATCCTTGGTCGGGTTACCCGTTTTATGAAGAAATCGGGGTTATGGCTTTCCCTGAGGCATGGGGTCGCACCAACTTTTTGGCCATCAATTTTGGAAAATTATTTACAGAAATGGGACTAACAGATATTCCCGGTAATTGTGAGCCGGTAGCCAATATGGCTGAATTAGAAGTAATTTTTCAAGAATTAACTCTTAAAAAATCCGGTGTGGTTAATTTTCAGCCACTGGATGATCTAGTAAGTACCATTACGGAAACTGATAGAGATCTGTTCTTTAATCCCACAAGTATTCCCAAAGAATTGGGTATAGCTATGGACAGACTACAAACATCTCAAGGTTATATAAATAGCTATTATCGGCGAGTTAACGATCTTGAAGTAACTATCAAAAATGATGATTTCAAAGATTTTAGCCCTTTGCACATAGATGGATACGTTATTAATAAACGCCTCGATCCCACTTTTTATGATAAATTTAAAAATAATGAAAGGGCGAGTGCTAATCTATTATTAAAAGCTTGGAGTGTTCAAATAAAGTCAGAGGTGCCTGAACTAGAAAAAGAAAAGGATGATTTTGATGATCTTTTTATAAACTACGAAAAAGAATTACTAATAAATTAACAGTAAGCCTCCGCCGCCAACCCCGGAAGAAATTGACAAAATGTACAAAATGGCTAAAATGTACATTATGACTAAAACTATTACCGCCACGCAGCTTAAGAGAAATCCGGCCCAACTGGAAGTTGACGTTACCTACGGTGGAAATACCGTTATCGTCGAAAAACACGGTAAACCGATGTATAAGATATCTCCACTTAGCGAACCTGATGATATGGAAAAAGTGCTAGATAAATACTTTGGGATCGCTCCTGATTTTCCCAAGGTCAAACGGTATAAAGAACACCGTCCAGCTGTTAACTTTGATTAATGTCTTATTTGCTTGATACGAACGTCGTAATTGATCATATTCGCAAACGCAGCAGGATTCAACGAGGTTTGATAAAGGACGGCCTCTCACTAAGTATTATCTCATTAGCAGAGCTATTTCATGGCGCGGTAAAATCATCAAATAGTAAGTTTAACCTCGAATTAATATATTCAACTATTACTGATTGGAAAATTGAAGTTTTGAAAGTTGATACACCTGTGTCACTAGAGTATGCGGAAATTAGAAATGAATTAGAAAAGTCTGGGCAGAAACTCGAAAACTTCGACATCTTAATTGCAGCAACGGCCAGAATTTATAACAAGACTTTGGTCACTAACAATCGCAAGCATTTTGAGAGAATCAAAAATCTAAAAATACTCGAGTAATTATTCCGAATGGGAAGTGTCCGCCTCGTAAAAGCGCGTGCGCTCGCCCCTGAAGAACAAATCGATCTCCCCTGTCGCTCCGTTACGATGCTTACTAACGGATAATTTAATGTTCTGACGGTTATCATCATCCTCTCGATATAAAAACATAACCACGTCGGCATCTTGTTCTAATGCCCCGGATTCACGAAGATCGGACAGCTGCGGCCGATTATGACCACCGCGTTGCTCGACGGCCCGGGAGAGTTGTGACAAAGCCATCACCGGCACTTTAAGTTCGCGAGCTATATTCTTAAGCGCTTGGGATATTTCGCTCACTTCTTGTACTCTATTTTCTAGATTTCGGCCGTGAATAAGCTGTAAATAGTCGACGATGATAAGTTTAACGCCGTGCTCCATTTGCAGCCGCCGGGCTTTAGTGCGCATTTCCATGATGTTGGCCCCAGCCGTATCGTCTATGAATATCGGCGCTTCAGCCAGCGAGCCCATGGCGTCCCCTAAAAGCGCGAATTCATCATCGGTAAGGTTTCCAGTGGTAATTTTCCAGGCGTCAATATCGGCCTGAGCGGCTAAAAGCCTGTCCGAAAGTTGCTCCTGACTCATTTCCAACGAGAAAAAGCCGACCGGAATATGCTCGGTAACGGCGGCGTATTGGGCAATATTTAAAGCTAAAGAGGACTTTCCAACAGACGGCCTGGCCGCCAAAATAATTAAGTTAGAATCTTGAAGACCGGAGAGCATGTTGTCGAGTTTCTTAAGCCCAGTTGGAACTCCTCGTAAACCACCAGCTTTTTTGTGGAGTTCATCCAAACGATCAAAAGAATCGCTAAGAATATTTTTTAACGGTACGAAGTCTTTCCGCAGCGTTTCTTGAGAAACTCCGTACAGCTTCTGCTCGCTGTTTTCAAGGAGTTCCGACAAGGAAACGCGCTCATCAAAAGCCATTTCGGTGAGATCAGAACTAACGGAAATCAAGGAGCGACGGACGGCCGCGTCCTTGATGATACGGCCGTAGCTTTCCACATGAGCGGCGGTTGGCACGTCGGCCGCTAACTCCGTGAGATATGACATGCCTCCTACTTTGTCTAGGTTTTGGGTGCGACGGAGTTCTTCCGACAGGGTTAAAATATCGATTGACTGATGGGCCGCGTACAAAGTTAGGATAGACTCGTAAATTAGTGAGTTCTCGAATTTGTAGAAATGCTTGGATTCCAAAAACTCCGCCACTTTAATAATGGCGTCGCGGTCTAAAAGCAAAGCTCCGAGGACCGAGCGCTCAGCTTCGACGTTTTGTGGTGGCAATTTTGGTTGTGACATAAAACAACAAATACGTCATTCCTGGCTTGACCCGGAATCCAGTAAATCTTGAAAATAATTTTCAATTTCAAATTAAAACTACGACCTTCATCTCTTCTTCCTCACCAAATGTCGCCACCTTCAACTTCGGCGTCTTCTCGACGTTCTCCACTCCCAAATTCTTCAAAAACTTCGGCAGCGATTCCTCGGTAAAATTCTGGGGGATAACGATATTAGGTTCGAGTTCGGAAATGAGGTCGTCGGGATCGGAAGAAACAGGAATAATAAGAACGTTAACGATATTAAGTTCTTCGGATAATTCTTTAGTGATTTCCGCGGAGTTCCCAGCCATATAAACGATACTAACGCCCTCCAACTGGATCATGTAAATAACCTCGTTTTTAAGAGGATAACCGTAAACCCGGACGTTTTTGACTTCGTATTCGCCGGGCGTAGTGATCACGAAGGAATCGATGACGTTATCGATAATTTTTGAGGGGTCAGAAAAGATGGTAATAGCGGTCGCGGCCGTTTCGCTAAGCTTAGTGGGATTAATGACGATTGCCACGTCGCGGCCTTTGATGCGAATTGAAGTGGCGGAGTTTTGAGAAATTTCCATAGTTCAGAGTATAACCATCTCACTCTAGAGACGCAACAAGTATCGAAATTGACAATTTACTGCTAGAGCAGCTATTTGTCAGCGACTTAAAAATAAAATCGCCACGATATCTATTTAATTAAAAATAAACACCGTGGCTAAAACCTAAGGAACGAGTGGAATCGGAACGAGTGACGTCGCCGCTAGCATTAACAGATAAATCACCAAAGCCCCGCAAGCAACAATCAACAGATTTCGACGCAAGTAATTTTTGAGTTCCATTTCTCTCCTTAAAACCATTTGTAAAAACCCAAAAGCCAGATCTGGATGTACCCGAAGGCAAAGAGCCCAGAGTTAGGCTTATTAAACGAAATCCACAGCGGTAGCAAACAAAGCCAAGCAAAACACACTGGCCACCAAAACCAAGCGATGCTCCAGTCAGCGTGAAGTGTGAAGATCTGACTTAAGATTGGCGCCGGTAAGATGAATTCCCGAGTGGTCCAGGCTACGTCCCCAGTTATGACAGCCAGCAAGTAGTAAAACTGCTTGCCGACAGGCATTATAAGGAATAACAGTAGAATCCACCGTAATGGTTTCCACACAATTACGCCGCGATAACCCTTCCGTAACCAAGCCAAGAGACTACCTAGTATTTGGAGCATTTGTTGCCTCCCCACCAGTGGTTGGTGTTAACTCTTCCCGCCGTTCTGTGGCTGCCTGACTTTCTGAAGCCACCCTAGCACCTACAGACATAGAATCTGCAATTGTTTGTGCCACCATTAAAAATCCTGCGAAAAGTGGCGGTAGTTTGGTAGAAGCAGCGAAATTGTTTAATTCCTCTGCATGCCTCATGATTTGGCCCTTAGATGCGGCTTCAGCTTGATCAGCCGCCGACATATCTACATTCCCGACTTGAACCGAGTGTATTAGAGCCCCACATCTCGTTACTAACTGAAACATCGGTTCTTTACCGGTAATCCTAGACAAAAAGCTGCGAAATCTTTCCGGTTTGTCTGATGCCATGCTGCCAGCTAAGTTTTGGGCAACACCCTCTATCACTTGACCGTATAACCCCTTAGCGAGATCCCAACCTTTAAAAACGGTTAGTGCAGATGGTGATAACCCTCTTTTTAAGATTACCGTTATCTTTACCGAGGCCTTTCTGGCATCCAGAAAAACAATCTCCGGCTCAACAGTAAAAGTTTCGGAAGCGCCCTCAACTCTTACTTGTCGCCGCCAGAAGTTTATACACAACGGTATCGATAACAAGGTTACAATGAAATAAAACCACGGGATATGTGAGACTGTAGAAAATGTCGATGACACTGAATCTAAAACGTTGTTCACCACTGGAGAACCAGTAGTAGCTGCTACTTCCGAGACTGCCTTAGTCGCCGAAACTTTCGGAGTGCCGTTAGCGGTTTGTGTAACTGTAACCTGGGGCGTTAACTGTTTAAAGTACACCACCTGATCACAAGTCACACTTTCGACCGTTTTAGAGCACAACTGAATCGCCAAAGTGCCGGAAATCTCCTCCTTAAAGAAAGATCCAGCATCAATATTGTTTTGATTTAAAACTCCCAAACGCGTCTTTAGAGTTGGCTCCTTGTAGTAAAAAGCACCAATCTGCTGCTTTAGACCATCTTCTGAGCCTAAAACACTACACCCGGAAGTTAATCCGAGTAGAAAAAATGACAACAAGATTATTTTTCTCACGAATCTCCTTAACGCTGAGGTTGAGATGAGTCAAAAGGTGTAGCTTGATTATTATCCGGGATCAAGTGTTTTACCAGCAAAGCCCCGATTAAAAACAAACAGCCAATCGCCGCTAAACTTAAACCTTCAGAGTAACCAAAAATAGATACCACCGAAGCAATAATACCTGGCGCATCTACAATGGCGTACCTTACAGTGGCCGCGGCACTTGAACCGACATCGGTCACTACCGGCGCCGGAACGGATCTAGTAAGTGACGCTTTTATACTAGCTGGGCTTTGATTGTTCCCAACCATAAAGATAGCCACCAAAATCCCACAACCAAGTACAGTAGAAATCAGTTTGAAGAATCTAGACGTACCTGACGAACGGAAAATAATGTAAGTCACTAAAGCCACAACCCCACTCGGTATTAAGGCCATTAAACCACGTACTGGCTGATTAAAGTTATAACCAGCTTGTGAGGAAAAGGCCAAAAAAACCAAAAACGTTCCCACACCGGCACAAACAACCCACACCAAGCCTTTAATATTGCTTGAAGCTGCCGTGTATGTACCCTTAACAGTCTTCATTGCACTAGCTCGGCCATTCTTACTTACGATGATCCAAACTAGAATCGCTAAGAAGAAGAGGACTAAAAACACTGGCCACGCTGCCACAACCCCATCAACAAAAGAGCGAGTCCCCGGTGTTGCGGATTTTATGGTTTGACCAGCTTGCGTGGCTATCTTCCCAGTGCTTACAGGCACACTAGGGTCAAGGATGGCCTTAAAAATTATGGTTAGAGCTGTTCCGGCGAAATTGTTTAGCTTATACAGTATTGGAACAACTACTGGGGGTGGAGATAAAGATTCCACCGCTGACGGCACCGCGATTGCCAAAATTACAACCAAGATTAAAAGGCCTCGAACAAACCTAAATAACTTACCAAACATTTTATATCTCCTTTGACATAAATCCTCTTTTCAGAAGACTCATAATTAACTAACATTTTGATATACACTTTTCAAAGTGCGACGTGACGAACAACGACTAGACAAACAAAAACCCCATAAGTATATTTCTGGGGTCTTGTCTCTCCTATTTCATTAACAAACCTTATAGCACGGGCATATAGAGACGTCAAATGTGATAACGTATATATTTAACCAATCGAGGACGCATCATGATGCGTCCCTACTTGATTCGACTACGCAGGTTTGCTATATTGAACCCTGTGAAAGACGCTATTCATCCCAAATGGTACCCCGACGCTAAAATAACCTGCGCCTGCGGCACCGAATATACGGTTGGATCCACGGTACAAAAAGCCACAGTTGAGCTTTGCAGTAAGTGCCACCCTGTTTATACGGGTGTTGAAAAGATTGTAGACATTGAAGGTCGGGTTGAAAAATTTGCTAAGAAACGAGCGGCTGCTGAAGCGGCTGGTAAAAACACTAAGTCTAAAAAAGTTGAGGCTAAAGGCGATAACACCCCCAAAACCCTGCGCGAGATGCTGGCTGAAGGCAAGAAATCCTAAATAACTCTCGTCATTCCGGGCTTGACCCGGAATCTAGTAACTGGATTATGAATCAAGTTCAGAATGACGAATTTGGAATTTCTCCGTTCATAATTTTCGCCAAATTGTGCCAGCTCTCCCCTATTCGGTGGTCAGTTAACCTGTCTTGAGGGAAGTTATACGTCTTTATCTTCTCACTGCGATCTCCGCGACCAATTTGAGATGACCGAAGTTCAGAGAGCCTAGCTGTTTGCTGCTCTTGCATCAAAGTGTACAATTTTGACCGCAGCATTTGCTCCGCAATGATTCGATTCTGAGCCTGAAAGCGCTCTTCCACGCACTCAACAACCACGCCGGTCGGTTTGTGAGTTAAACGAACGCCAGTTTCCACCTTGTTAACATTCTGGCCGCCATGGCCCCCACCACGAAAGAAAGCGATTTCAAGATCTGCCGGATTTAGCTCAACTTCCACCGGCGACACCACCGGCATCACAGCGACAGTGGCGGTTGAGGTGTGAACACGACCATATTTCTCGGTAGTGGGTACACGTTGTACTCTGTGAACTCCCGATTCACTCTTCAAAAGCGAATAGCAATTTGATCCCTTTATTTTAATTGTTTTAGTTCTTCCGCTATCGATAGCAGACACTTTCCAATTTTTAATTTGAGCATATTTTGTGTACATCCCAGCTAATTCCTCTGCAAATATTGAGGCTTCATCGCCACCGGTACCGGCTCTAATTTCCACGAAACACTCATTCACACTTTCGGTTGCGACAGCGATTTCAATCTTCGCTTCCATAGGATGATTTTTAAGATTTTCTAAATAAGCAATCTTTTGTTTAATATCTATAACCTCGTCAGTAAATAAACGACTTAGTTCCGTGTCAGTTTCTGACGCAGACAAAATCTCAGTTTCAGTAAGTTTTAGGCGCAGGTTTACTAATTCCTGTTCAACGTAATCCATAATTAAACCATTATATCGCATTATCGGGATTGAGGACGGGGCACGCCCCGTCCTCGGTCATCACCTCATTCAAGAATGCCTGGAACGGCCTTGTCTACACGTTTAAAACTCAGCCTAACTTTAAAATCCACTGTTTCGCAGCGTTAGCGGTGACCGCTCTGACCCTAATTCTAAAGGTAAATCTTGATAAATATTTAGTCCTTCTAATAATGGTTGTTCTGGTGATGACAGCCGAGCTCTTTAATACTAGCCTCGAGGCCACTACCGACGCTCATAAGCTCATTAAAAAGACGCCAGAGGAAGATCGCTTAATTGGTGTGGCCAAGGACGTGGCCGCGGGGGCTGTTCTCGTGACGGCAATTGGAGCGGTGGTTGTAGGTTTGTTAATCTTCCTACCGTACATATTGTCATTCCGGGCTTGACCCGGAATCCAGTTACTAGATTCCGGCTCTGGGGCCGGAATGACATGAAAACCTATGACACTTCCTAAAAGTATCCAAAACCTCGTTGACAGCTTAGAGTCCCTGCCCGGGATTGGCCCTAAAACCGCCCAGCGGCTAACTTTCTACCTTTTAAGAATGCCCCAAATGGAACTGGAGCGATTTAGCCAGAATCTTATTGACCTGAAACTCAAGACCGTCATCTGCCAAACTTGTTTTAATATTGACGAAATCAATCCCTGCAGAATATGCGGTGACAGCAGCCGTAACCGGAACATTATCTGTGTGGTGGCTACCCCTTTAGACGTAATAGCTTTAGAAAAGTCTAATTTTAAAGGTGTTTATCACGTCCTCGGCGGCCTAATTGACCCTCTCAACCGCGTGGGACCAGAGGACCTAAAAATCGATGAACTAAAAAGCCGATTAACTAGTCAATCATCAATAGAATTAATCCTGGCCACCAACCCAACCATGGAAGGTGAAGCAACGGCGATGTACATTCAACGGATTCTCAAAGGTCTACCGGTGAAGATGACGAGAATTGGGAGAGGATTACCAATTGGCAGTGATATTGAGTACGCGGATGAGGGAACGCTGGCTAGAGCACTTGAGGGAAGAAGAGAAGTAGAAGAATAACACTTGTCATTCCGGGCTTGACCCGGAATCCAGTAACAAATTGTTATAACGCTCGTTTCACTCGCTACCAATTACCGAGGCAATAATTGTAAAAATTTACAGATTAACGTCCCCATTAAACGTCGCCGTCGCCTTTTTGCTGCTCTCTTTTAACTTATCGGCATCGGTCAAGACTTTTTTAGCAATAATGCACTTGTAGGTGACCCGCGTCCCCAGCACTTCTGACAATACTTTAGCGACGATTGAAAAGTTAGTCGCCTCTTGCAACTTTTCCTGATGAAATTTAAACGGTACGCCGATGACAATGACGTTGCCCTCTTCGACTTCTTGCACAAAACACGACCGCAGCACTGCTTCCAAAGAGTGGTTATAAGGTTTTACAGCTTCTAAAAACGCGTCCCACTTGGTTTTAACTTGGGGTAAAGTTAGCACTACGTCAAGTTTAGCCGGAGCCTCAGCTTTAGTTACTGTTTTAATAACTTTCACATTACACTTATCAACAACCACTCCCTTATCAGACCCGATTACTTCCAGCACCGCAACTTCTAAAGGAAGTTGCGGAATCACTGCCTGCTTTAAATGCTCGTGGGCCTTCATAAATGAGTCCAGATATTTAGCAATCGTGGCTTCCGGTTTCGGGCCGAGTAGCTTAACTTGATCTTCAAAATCAGTCCCTACTCCAGCCGCCGTCAACATCATTTTCCGCAGATACTCTAGTAACTCGCGTGTCCAAGCAGATAACTCTGCCCCACTCTCGTAAACTTCATTAACAATAGTGATCGCCGCCTTAGTATTAGAGGTGACGAGACTAGCCACAAACTCCGCAATTCGCGAATCACTGGCCATTCCCAAAGCTTCTTTAGGACTGACTCCGCCGCTAATGACAGATTCCAGCAAAGTCTCTGCATCTCTGAATCCTCCAGCTGCAGACTGCGCGATTAACTCTAGATTTTCCTCGCTTATCTTCTTGCCTTCCTCTTTGGCAATAGTTGACAGTTTAGCGACCAGGTCTGATGTCGTGGCCCGCTTAAACTCAAACTTCTGACAACGGCTTTTAATAGTGGCCGGCACTTTTTGAGGATCTGTTGTAGCTAAAATAAAAGCGGCGTGCTTGGGAGGCTCTTCTAGAGTCTTAAGCAGGGCATTAAAGGCTTCAGTAGTGAGCATGTGGACTTCATCAATAATATAAACCTTAAACTTTCCCGATGACGGAGCCAACTTAATCTTCTCTCGTAGATCTCGAATATCGTCAATACCACGATTAGAAGCCGCATCGATTTCGATGAGGTCCAAAAAACGACCATCCGCAATGTCTTTACAATTAGCGCAAGACCCGCAAGGCTCAGAATTTTTTCCGGGTTTAAGGCAGTTTAAAGCTTTGGCAACGAGCCTCGCGGTCGTTGTCTTTCCTGTTCCTCGTGGACCGTAGAAAAACAGAGCTTGCGGCGTATCGCCCTCAGAGATTTGCGTCAGAATCGATTTGGAAACATTAGAAAGACCAAGAAGTTCGCTAAATTTCTGGGGCCGATACTTAGTGTAAAACATATTCGAGATTCAGTGTAACTAAAATTTCGCAAACCGTAACCCCTTTTCTTTGTTGTCACAGCGACATCCGTCAACAAATCTCATCTCCAACCATAGTTATTAGTATCCAATTTCTAATTTCTAAAATATTGACACTTTACTGCTCGAGCAGCTATTTGTCAGTTTTAGTAGTCTGGCGAGTTGCAACGGGTGGGAAAAGAGTATAATCAGGCAATAAATCGGAGTACATAGTAAAGGAGAGGTAGAATAAATGGCTAAACTAAGTGGAGCTGAAATAGACGAGCTGCTGAAAACAGAGAGCGTCTGGAACAGTCTGCATGTAGACGTTCGTCGGAGCGGCGTCCTCCTTGGGCCGCTTATCGTGATTGTTTGTACTGCCCTATTTGCGGCGCTGCTATTCGCGCTGCACCATTAACCGGAGGAAGACGTGAACATTCAATCGAACGTTAATTTGGTTACTAAGCTGGAAGTAGTCGTTGGCAAGACTATTTTGATCATCGTAAGTCTGACTAGCCTGGTCGCTTGCTACATTGGGATGGCGGCTGTGGTCAAATTCGTCATTGACGCCGTTTTTCCCAGGGAGCTGCAACCGCTAGCCTATTTCTGCGCTGTCGTTAGTGTAGTCGCCCTCACAGTCTTGCTATTTGGGCTACTAAAGAGTAGCCAACTTGGTGACGAATGGGCGGCCCAAATGTTTGGCGAAATGTGTAAAAAGGAGAAACATGTCGACTAAAAATGGCAATTGGTTAACACGTTTACTTGGTGAACAACCTATCGTGTATCCAATCGTTGACATGAGTCAATGTGGAACATGGCTGGAAAAACATGGCCAATACGATTTGTGGCAAATGGATTCGGAATTGTGGCAACTGAAATTGTACAATAAAATTATTGAAGTATGGAACCACAGTCCATCTAGAGACGAAATCAATTTCGCTGTTTGTGTAGATCAAAAAGGGTACGAAGCCGCTGCAGAGGAATTTGGATGATTTGTTTGTAACCACCCTTCAATTTTTTCTAAAAATTGGGGGGTGTTTTTTTGTAGTAACGACAATTCTTCCAAGGTGAAATCTGACAAAACATATTTTTCTCCGGGCACATCGCGCTGGCCATTATCACGCGCGTCAACCCCAACCCGCAGCCGCCAAAAATCCTTCGTTCCTAATTTCTCTTCGATACTTAATAGCCCATTGTGAACTTTAGGACCAATCCCCTGCTGCAATTTAAATTCTCCTAATTTGACGTCAAGATCATCGTGAATAACGAGAATATCGCTTATGTTGACTTTGTAGAAAGCGGCAACAGCAGCAACTGCTTCACCAGAAGAGTTCATAAACGTCTGCGGCCGCATCAATAAAATCTTATCACCCCTATCCCCCCAATTACCCTTATCAGCAATTTCTGCTTTAAATCCCTTATCGTTATTCCAAGCTAAGCCTTCGGCCAAGGCAGACACGATCATAAACCCAGCGTTATGCCGAGTATTTTTATATTCGTTTCCCGGATTTCCTAAACCGACAATTAATTTCATACCCCCAACAACAACCTAGATAACACCGAAACCGGTACCCCTACAATAGTACCAAAAACCGGCGTCATCATTAAGAATAGCAAAATAAAAATGCCCCAGCGTTCCGTTTGCTGCCAGTCTATTGCTAGTTGCCACGGTAAAAGGCCGGCGACCACCTTAAAGCCGTCTAATGGACCGAGTGGAATTAAATTAAATACTGCCAAAGTTAGATTCAAAACCACCAACTGCGAAATTACCATACCTGTCACCCCTACTTGCCCTGAGCCAAGTCGAAGGGTTAAAGCGGCATCGCGTCTGGGATTCTTAAGATTATAAGGGTTAAATGGCACCGGCTTGCCCCATCCAAAACCAAAAAATAAAATTCCAATAGTGCCAATTGGGTCCAAGTGGGCCAGTGGATTAAGAGTTAAACGACCGGACAAACGGGCCGTTGGGTCGCCGAGTGCATTCGCTACAAAGGCGTGCGCCGCCTCGTGAACGCTCAGGACTAGGGCCAATGATGCCAAAATGATGACCAGGGTAATTATTAAAGTAAGAGGATCTAGGTGTAGGCCGGAGCCAAGAAGTGATAGCAGCATAATCAAAATGTCATTCCGGGCTTGACCCGGAATCCAGTAAATCTAACATAAATTTAATCTGTTACTAGATTCCGGCTCCGGGGCCGGAATGACAAATACGCCCTTTACTTTAACACGATCTACCCGTAAAATGAAGCCCACGTAAGCTAAAATGAACATCATAACTAAAGCCAAACAATTCTTAATTGAGGCTCGTGACGAACTTAAAAAAGTCATCTGGCCGTCTCGTCGCCAGCTACTAAAGCTTTCGGGGATTGTAATTGGGGTCAGTATCGTGATAGGATTCTACCTTGGTGGTTTGGATGCGCTATTAGGACAGGCTTTAAAACTGGCAATTAATAAATAATTTATGGCCGACACACCGGAAGAAAAAAAAGATAATTTAGTCCGCATCTCGGAGCCAACTGAAAATTCACGTTGGTATGTGGTGCATACTTACTCCGGGCACGAGGTAAAAGTCTGTAAAACATTGCAGCAACGGGCTGCCAGCTTTGATTTAGCCGCGAAGATTAACGAAATATTAGTACCAACTCAAGAGAAGATTGCCATTTCTGAGGGCAAAAAGCGCAAGGTTGATGAGCGACTTTTCCCCGGCTACGTCATGGTCCACATGGAAATGACCGACGCCACTTGGTTTTTAGTGCGATCAACGGCCGGAGTGACGGGCTTTGTGGGTACTGGCGATCGGCCAACCCCAATCCCACTTTCCGAAGTTAATTCGATTCTTAAGTTTATTAAATCGGAAGCGCCCAAATTCGAAGCCAAGTACACCGTTGGCGATAGTGTTAAGATTGTGGACGGACCCTTTGCCGACTTTGTAGGCGCCGTTGATGAAATTAATGAAGAGCAAGGTAAAGTGAAAGTACTAGTCAGTGTTTTTGGACGAGAAACTCCAGTCGAACTGGATTTCCTGCAAGTCGCGCCTCTTTAATATTATGGCTAAAAAAATTAAGGCAATCGTAAAAATTAACGCTAGTGCTGGGAAGGCCAATCCCGCTCCTCCCATTGGTCCTGCATTAGGACAACATGGAGTGGCTATCATGGAATTTTGCAAGCAGTACAACGCCGCCACAAAAGATATGGGCGATATTGTAGTGCCCGCTATTATCACTGTTTACGAGGATCGTAGTTTCACTTTTATTTTAAAAACTCCTCCCGCTAGTGTGTTAATTAAAAAAGCACTAAAGATTACTGCCGGCAGCGGTGTGCCTAATCGCGACAAAGTAGGAAGGATCACTAACGCTCAGTTAGAAGAAATTGCCACTCTTAAAATGAAGGATCTTAACGCCAGAACCCTCCCTGAAGCGGTCAAGATAATTGCGGGAACAGCGAGGAGTATGGGGGTCGACGTGATTAAATAGACTTATGAACTTTTTAGAAGCCTTAAAAACTATTCGTGAATACGCTAAAAGTAGCAAATTTGATCAAACGGTTGAGCTTCATTTAAACCTGGGAATTGATCCTACCAAGCAAGAGCAAGCAGTTAAGGCTACTCTAACGCTACCAAACGGCACCGGCAAGGAAAAGAAAGTCCTCCTAATTACTGCTGACAGCGCTAAAACCATTGCTGATCTAACCGGCGGCGAAGAAATAGTTGAAAAGATTATAAAAGGCACCCTTAAGCCCAAAGTTGATTTTGACGCCATTGTAACGACTCCGGAGATGATGCCCAAACTAGCTCGCGCGGCCAAGATCCTTGGTCCTCAAGGCTTAATGCCCTCTCCCAAGAACGGTTCGGTTACCGCCACCCCCGAAAAAGCCATTGCCGAAATAAAAAAAGGCCAAATTAATTTAAAAACTGAAAAGGACGCTCCGGTAATTCACACGTTAATCGGAAAATTAAGTTTTAGCGACGAAAAATTAGAGGCTAATTTTAAAGCCGTCATTGACGCTTTAACAGCCGCCAAGCCGGCTAAAGTTAAGGGCAAATTCATTAAAGAAATTTTTCTTAAAGCCACGCAGACCAAGGCCGCCATTGTCGAGATATAACAACACCATTCCGTGATTCCAGGAAAAGATTCAAAATACAGTACCCCAGTAAATTTTTAATGATTTAATTCATTAATAATTGTTTAAAAATTTTAAATTAAAAATTAAAAATTTATTCTGTTAAATCAGCTTTTACTAACGGCTACAAGTTTTTAACTAAGTTTATCCCTTTCTTCTCCCTCAAAAACAAGGCGTTACCCGCAAAAATTAGTGTAATAAGACCAAAGACTATTAAAACCCCTTGAATCGGCAGAAACTTAAGCAGTAAGAAGACTAACAAGGGAGCCAGAATGCGACCAATTGGTGATTCCATCAAAAAGATGCTGACTAGTCCGTTCTCTTCAGCAGACAGGTGTTTAAGGAAATATGGGTACCTAATTTGCTCAATTAGCGTGCTTCCGCAGGCGCACAGGAAATAAATTGCCGTGAACAAGACTATATTAGTAGTCAAACCCATAATGACCGTCGTAATAGCCATAATGACGTAGCCAATGATGAACATAATTGGAGCTTTGATGCGGCGGTCAGCCAGCCGCCCCACCGGAATCTCCAGGAGAACCCACGGTAAATAGACAATCATGGTGACGATTCCGATCTGAGTGGCCGAAGCTCCTAGCTTATTTAAGAATAAAGTGATTAAAAACCAACTGCCGTAAATAAAATCCAGTCCTAGGGCGTTAATAAAGGCATGCACCCGAAAGCGGTTGCTAAAGAATAATTTGACGGTCTTCAAAGGGTTTTGCAGTCCCGCACTCACCGGCGCTCGTGGCATCCCATGCCGCGGAAGAATTAAGTAAGCAATAGCCGCAAAGGCCGCCGCGACTACAAAAACCCAAGAATAATTAAAACGTTCCGAGATAAAACTACCAACGAACGGAAAAATTACCCAGGCACTGTTATAAATTGCCCCCATTTTGGAGTTGTTTTCAATGATGTTCTCTTCAGCATTTAGTCGCTTCATATATATTTCCACGTTAAAAGAGTAAATCACCGAAAATAGAACCCAAATAGTGTACAGAAAACACAATTCATAGATATTAGTCGCGAATCCCAGCAGAAAAATGACGAAGGGCATTAGGAGCAAAGCGATATCGAGGCTGCGGCGTTGGTGAAGATAGCGAACTAAAGGAACGGTAATGAAAAAGAAGAATAGTGCTGCGGCATTAAAGCCGGCAATCGCCAAACTGACTCCCTTATCGCTCCCTAAATATTTCCGGAGCATTAAAGTAAAAACCACCGAGACAATGGCTCCCGAGGCGGCCGTGAGGAACTGAATTGCCACCACTTTTCTAAAGAATTTTTTTGGTGTAATCGTGGGCATGTATTTGTTGGCCGTCCGTTGTATCCTTAACCTCAAATCCTAACTTTTTAATCTCATCTCGCAACTCGTCGGACCGCCTAAAATCCTTTTGTGACCGGGCCTGTTCTCGTTCCTTAAGTAACGACGCGACCTCAACCGGAATCTCGACCTTCACGTCATGCCTCTCATGAAGACCTAAACCCAAAACCCGATCAAAATCTAAAATTAATTTAATAGTCTCTGCCCCACTATGCTTACTCACCAATTCTTGGACAACAGCCAAAGCTTGCGGCATATTAAAGTCATCAGATATCGCCTCAACAAATCTGGCCTTATATGACGCCACTTCTGACGATGTTAAATCAACGTGCGCTGCAACTGGCGTTTGTAATCTGTTGATCAGATTATCAAGCGACTGTGCCGCTGACTGCAGCGCTTCCCAGGTAAAATTGAGCGGTTTTCGGTAATGCGCCGTTAAATAAAAATAACGAAGCGCTAACGGCGAAAATCCTTTGGCAACAATGTCAGCCAGAGTATAAGCGTTCCCCAGGCTCTTCCCCATCCGTCCGCCATCGACTTGCAGAAAAGCGGCGTGGAGCCAATATTTCGCAAACTGTTTGCCAGTCGCTCCTTCGCTCTGAGCAATCTCGTTGGCGTGGTGAATGGCGATGTGATCAATGCCACCGGTATGAATGTCAAAACTCTCGCCTAAATACTTCATACTCATTGCCGAGCACTCAATGTGCCAGCCCGGAAAGCCGCGACCCCACGGCGACTCCCACTCCATCTGGCGTTTGACGTCAGTTGGCGAAAATTTCCACAAAGCAAAGTCGTAAGGATGCCGCTTCTCTGGATCTTCGACTAACTCTTCCCGCGTCGCTACCCGCTTATCGACCAATTTTTGCCCGCCAAGCTTCCCATACTCTGGCCACTTAGCAACATCAAAATAGACGCCAGACTTGGTCGTATACGTCAAACCTTTGACCTCAAGACGTTTGATGAGATCTATCTGCTCAGGAATATAGTCGGTGGCCCGCATAAAATGGGTCGGCGCGATAATATTTAGCTTCTGACGGGAATCAATGAAGTCTTTAATGTAAAAATCGGCAATATCCCACGCCGTCTTATTTTCTGACTTGGCGGCCTTTTCCATTCTGTCCTCACCGAGATCGGCGTCGCCAATATTATCGCCGGTTAGGTGACCGACATCGGTCGCATTCATAACGTGATTAACCTCGTAGCCGTTGTATTCTAGCGTCCGCCGCAAGATATCTTCAAACACAAACGTCCGCCAATTGCCGATTTGAGGATAAAAGTAGACCGTGGGACCGCAGGTGTACAGACCAACATGAGGCGGATTTATAGGAATAAACTCGTCCTTTTGACGAGTGAGGGAGTTGTAGAGTTTCATGATTTATATAATAGCAAAAAACGGCCTGCCTTCAACAACAATTAAGTCGTGAAAACAGGCCATATCTTAATCCAACGGAACATACTTGTAATCAGCCGGAGCAACCTTGGCGTTGTTAAAGCCGTGCTCTCGAAGCCAAGTAGTTGCAATCACAGCATCATCTAAATTTTCAAAACTTAGAATACCTCTCTGAATACAGTCGATACAAGTTTGAAAGTTATACCTATACGTCAGTAAAATAGAAACGTATTCCCCAACCGGCGCTCCAGCCAAAACATAAGTAGATGAACTTGCCATTTATTTTCTCCTTGTCTTATCCGAAAATCTTACCGCTCCTGAACTAAATTTATCCTAGGCCAATATAGCGTAATTATTAGCTTTTAACAAGGCCAAAACCTCGGCCTGTTTCTCAACCGCACAAACGAGGCTGACATACCCGAAACCATCATCCCAAAATTATCCATGTATCTGTCCAGCCAACAAAATCAATGGTCGAGCATCAGCCGACGGCGGCAATGACACCTTAATAACTGATTTCATCTTTCTCTCCTTTTCGGTGACAAATTAGGTATATCGACAAAAATTGTCACAGAAAGTTATCCCATTTGTAAACGGCTCGTAGTATACGCCGGTTTAATTAAAATTCAAACGCTGACATTTTATGCCGATCGGCAAATTTTGTCCAGATTGACACTTTACTGCTCGAGCAACTTTTTGTCAGTGACATTTTTGCCCACGTGTGCAAATTTGTCCCAAGTCGTTAATTAAACATGCGGTTGACAGTAGCTCTATTTTATTGTTATATTGACGATTGCAACCAAAGACCGCGGGTGTTGGACAAAGTCTGACTTAATAACCTGCGCAGGAAGAAACTCGACTAATCCTCGTTTATTTTCCCTGGCTTTGGATTAATATTGATATATAAACAAGTCATTGCGGGCTTGACCCGCAATCCAGTAACTACGGTATAAAAATCGTATCTTTTACTGGATTCCGGCTCTGAGGCCGGAATGACATACATATTGAATATGGCTGTTTCTAAAAATATTAAAACTAAACAACTCGAGAATCTAAAGACGCAACTTAAAGGCGCCAAGTCTTTTGTTTTAATTGACTATACCGGCCTTAAGGTCAACCAAGTCAATGACCTGCGGGCCCGTCTTGACTCCGCCACCGCCATTATGACCGTGGCCAAAAACTCCCTGCTAGAAAAGGCCATGGAATTAAAAGAAGTTCTAAAGGGCCAAACCGCCGTCGTGTCAACCGAAACTGAAGATTTAACTATTTTTAAAGTCCTGGCCGCTTTTGCCAAGGAATTTGAGGCTTTAAAATTTAAATTGGGCCATTTTGACGGCAAGACTATTAATGAAACTGAAATTAAAGCTCTAGCCATGATCCCCTCTCGCCAAGGCTTACTAAGCCAATTCGTGTGGAGTTTAACCGGACTGGAAACGAAATTAGTTGTAGCACTTAGTGAGATTGCTAAAAAACGAAATTAAGCCCGTTGAGACCATTAAGACTATTACGACCATTGATCTGTCGATCGATAAATGGCCTCAATAGTCCCAATGGCCATAATGGTCATAATACCGATTGGAGGTGTAATTATGTCTGAATCTGTAACTAAAATAATCGAATCCGTAGAAAAGTTGACCGTGTTAGAACTTAACGAGTTAGTTAAGGCTTTAGAGGAGAAATTCGGCGTATCTGCCGCTCCTGTCATGGTTGCCGGGGCTGCAGCCGCTGCACCCACTGAAGAAAAAACGGAATTTAACGTGATTCTAAAAGAGGCTGGAGCCAGCAAAATCGCTGTAATTAAAGCGGTTCGGGAAATCAACCCCACTTTAGGGTTAGTTGAGGCCAAATCAGTGGTCGAAAGCGCCCCGAAGACGATTTTAGAAAACGCCAAAAAAGACGACGCCAACTCTGCCAAGGCTAAACTCGAAGCCGCCGGAGCGAAAGTAGAACTCGCGTAACCTGTCATCCGCCAACTGGCGGATCCAGTAAACGATTACAAAAGAAGATCCCGCAATCCGGGGTCTTTTTTTATTTTGGGGAGTTACAGGAAACAACAAAAAAGGCACGCTGAAATATTTTCTCAGCGTGCCTTGCAATAATCCTGTTTTTACTTTAAAGACGACTCCAGTGCGTTTATAACCGCTTCTAAACGGAGCTCAAAAGTCTCGCCGCTAAAGAATTGTTCGTCTACACTAAGAGGTTTTGATCGTAGTATCGGCCTTTTGATAATTTGACAAAAATCTCCACACTTTATAAAGAAATCTATGCCACGATGATAATTAGCGGTATCGTTAAAACCGTCAACAATAAGTTTAGCTACTTCCGCCAAGTCTAAAATCTTCTTGCCAGAGATTTGAGCCGTGAAGGCCGCCATGTGATAGTGCTTCCACTCCAGACCAACCCTCACCCCACCCAGTGAACTTTCTGCGATTATGATCTCTAAAAAATCAACTTTTGACCCACTCCTAACTGGTAACGACCAGATATAGTTACTATTGAGTCGTGTGCCCCTATCCCGATGACCAAAACTTCGCAAATAATTTACTTGCAGACTGTTAATACAGTTCTGAGTTGACATCTCTTCCTCCCTTTCTAATTTAGTTCTTAAAAGGCCCAAGGTGTTTAATTTAAAAAAAACACTTCGGGCCTTATTTACAACCTATTTCTATGCTTTAACTTCCAATTGCGCGGCTAGTAATGCGTTAACAATCAAAGTATCTGGCGAAACGTTGCTACTACCTGTAATTAACTGCCTGTTTCCATTGCAAAGAACTTCAAAAATTACCTCCTTATTTTCAAGGGCGCACTTCTGAACCCGTGCAATAACATTGTATAGCGCCTCGTGCAGCGGTGGTAGCGCTTCTGTGATACTGTAGGCCCAGCTAGTAATCTTGGAACGCTTATGCCAGGCAATTTCGGTCGTAATAATCTTGCTTACTACGTTATGCGAAAGTTTTAGCTGTAAAAACAAACTTTGCCTCTTACCACCAACTTCAACTGAAACCGGCAATAACCAAGCCGAGGTGGCTATGCCATTTACTGACATTTTCTTGTAAAAAAGGTCAAAAAGCGCCTTTAGTTGAAAGGTGCACAGTGTGGAATTCATTTGATACTCTCCTCTATCTTAATTTAGTGGCTATAGGGTAACACTTTTTGGAAAGGTTGTAAAATTAACTTGACGCTACGCTTAATTAGCTTGGAAAAGCGCCATAAATGTCGCCACTACAATCGGATCGCCACGAGACGATTGGTAGCGAACGGAGTGAGCGTTACAATTTTATCGCCTCGGTAAAATTGGTAGCGGGTAATGCGAGCGTCTCAATTTAGTGTCCTTCGTGATGGACTCCTTGAAGATGTAAAACGCCGTGGGCAATGAGTTCGGAGATCTCAACTTCCACACTGTGACCCTGTGACAAAGCTTGACGTTCGGCCGTTTCGCGGCTCACGATGATGTCACCTAGATAGTAACGCCCATCTGGCAAAGTCTCATCAATGTTAAATGACAAAACATCGGTCGGCCTGTCATGCTTTAGATGCTTCCTATTAAGCTTCTGAATTTCGGAGTCAGTGGTGATAGTTACATTAATGAAAGTATCCATAAAAAACATGTCATTCCGGCCCCAGAGCCGGAATCTAGTAAAAGATTGGATCTGATTGACTGGATTCCGGGTTAAGCCCGGAATGACAAAATGGGCTAAACTCCAAGTACCTCTTTAACCACTTGTTGTACTAAAGATCCATCCGCCCGACCTTTAAGTTCTGCCATGGCCGCTCGCATCACCAAGCCAAAATTCTTTTGATCCGGTTCCGGTAGAATTCCAACCAGTAAGCTGACCTCGGCCTTAATATCATCCCTGGCCATTTGAGGAGGAAGATAGGCTTCCAAAATAGACAGTTCTGTGGCCTCTTTGTTGGCTAAATCGGCCCGATTCCCAGACTCAAAAGCCGTTACCGACTCAATGTGCTGCTTAACTTGCTTTTGGATAATTGAGATGACCTCCTGATCAGAAATATTACCATCGGCCTGGAAGGTACCGACTGGTACCTTCCCGGTATTTTGCAGGTAGCGCAGCTCTATTTCGCGATTTTTAACATCGGCTAAAAGATACCGCAAAGCGGCGACTTTAGCGGTGTCGCCGGCTTTTTGGGCTGTTATTAAATCTTCGTGTAATTTTTCGGTTAGCATTGATTTTAATTGTTGTTACGCGTTTTATTGAATTAATCTTACGATCATGTATTCGTCACAATGGATCTTATTATTTAGAATTGTGACGATTATAAATACTTTGACGACGAAGCTCTTCCTTCTCTAATTTTCGCTTAAGGGAAGGCTTTTGATAAAACTCCCGTTTTTTAATCTCCAGAAGTATTCCATCCCGCAGCACCTCACGATTGAAACGCCGCAACGCGGCATCAATGCTTTCACCTGCGTTAACTTTAATTTTAGCCATAATTGTTTCTTAAACAAGAAAACACCTCCTATCGAATTGACGATTTACAATTTACGATTAACGATTAATAACTGCGATTAAATCGTCAATCATCAATCGTTAATAGTCAATTAAACTGAGTGTCTATTGTACTCAATCAAAGCGGTTTAGTCTACTCTAGTTGTGGGACGGCGCCCTCTGCCCAACCACCAAGCAAGTGCAGGTGCTCGTGCTCAAAATGAGCCAGTTTATTGCCATTGATTATAATTTTAAAGTTGCCATCATTCAACCCCATCTTTGCCGCGGCGGTAAAGGCTAATCGGACCATGTCGTCGTAGATGTTGACACCGGGCGACGTAAAAACGTCTTTTTTGGAAATGTGGCTTTTCGGCATCACTAAAAGATGAATGGGGGCGCTGGGAAATTTATTTTCGATGACAATATAGTTCTCGTCTTCGAGGACGATTTCGGACGCTTCCTCGTGTTTTCCAATTTTGCAGAAAAGGCAGTCAGACATAATTTGAAATTTACAATTTCAAATTTTCGATTGCAACGATTTCCCCAGGCTTCTTCGGGTCTTCCGCGCGACCGGCCCGCGCCCGAACCTCCACCCCACCCTTCTCAAGCGAACGGGAGGACACGATAATCTGGGTCGTTATTCCGATGAGATCGGCGTCAGCTAACTTTTCACCGGCAGAGGCATCTTGTCGATCATCCCAAAGAACTGTGCTACCCGCTGTGACGAGACTATTGTACACATTTTGTACTCTATCTATCTCTTTTGTTAGGCCCACTAGGTGAATATCGTATGGTGTCACCTCTTTTGGCCANNNCCAGTTTAGACCTAAGGCGTCACCAAAGACTTCGGCGAGAACTCCAACGACCCGACTTGTTCCCAGCCCGTAGCTCCCCATGATTGGGTATTGTAATGACCCGTCGCTAGCTGAATATTTAAGATCAAAGGCTTTAGGAAAGCGGGTTTCTAAGGGAAAGATGTTCCCCACCTCGCAGGCTTTTTCGACCCTAAAATCTGACTTGCCACAATGGAGACACTTAAACTCAGCGCTATTTGGAAGTACTACCTCTTTGTTGTAGGCGAGCCCCGCCCCGAAGTCCGACGAGCAATTCTGGCAGATGTAAATAGTGTCTTCCCCTCCATTCATTACCGTTTGGAATTCGTGCGAATATTTTTCGGTAAAATCGCCGCCGCTAGCGTAAGTGTAGTAAGTTTTATCGCTAAGACCAAGCCTGGTAAAGATCTTCTTATAAGACAAAGCGATGACGCGATAAAAATCCTGAAACGCAACGTCGTCAGTGTGAAACGAGTACAAATCCTTCATTCGGAATTCCCGACCACGTAGCAGGCCACCACGAGACCGCGGTTCATTGCGGTATTTAGTCTGTAGTTGATAAGGCAGCAACGGCAAATCTTTGTAGGAAAAGATGATGTTTTTGGCGACCGGGGTGACTACTTCCTCGTGCGTGGGGTTAAGAACGTACTCTTTGTCATTTTGAAACTGTGACTTCTTGTTGGCACCTACGGCCTTAAATAGTACGTCAACCGCTTCGATCCGGCCGGTCGCTTCCCAATATTCCTTCGGTGACAACCCAGGCATTAAAATTTCAGCCCCACCGATAGCGTCCATTTCTTCACGAACAATGTTTTCGATTTTCGTTAAAACTTTTAGGCCTAAAGGAAGAAAGGTGTAAACTCCTGCCACTTCTTGATGAATGTAGCCGGCCCGAGTGAGAAGACGATCATTGAGTGAATCACAATCGGCTGGTACATTCTTTAGAGTTTTTGAAAATAATTGGGAAAATCGCATATGAACAGAATAGCGGAGAGAATTAAGACTGTAAAGAGATCGGCGTGCGGGTTCAGACTGCTTCACCCCTACTGTTTAAGGAGCCGCCAAATATCCTTCGCCGCAATCAATATAGAAAGCGCGATGAGGGCGTAGAAGCCGTACTGAGTCACTTTTTCGTGAATAACGCGACTGGGCTTGCGCTTGGTGATCAGTTCAAAAAGCACGAAGGCAATGTGGCCGCCGTCCATGGCCGGAATCGGCAGAATATTGGTGATTCCTAAGGCTAAACTAAGTAGTGCTCCAATTTCGAGGAGATTCCATATTAATTGCGGACCGGAGGTTTGAACGACAATGCCGACAATCTGGGCAATCCCAATCGGGCCGGTGAGATTCTCTGATACTGGCGCAAAGCTTTTGGTCTTCACAGAGACGCTAACGAGGTCCACTAAAGTTTTAACGGTGTACGCCCCAATGTTGGCTGTCTGTAAAAAGCCGGAAGCAGCCTTTTCCAGTGGTGTGTTGTAACTAGCGTAAGCCACTTCTCCCAGTTCCAGCCCGAAACGAGTTTTCTGGTACTGACTGTCATAATATGGCGTGGCGTTGACCGTTCGGGTCGTGCCTAAAGAAATGTTTTTAACGGTAAGGACTTGGCTTTTACCCTGCTTTCCTGCCACGGCGTTGTTTAATTCGACGCTGGTAGTAACTGCGTGGCTATTAACAGCGGTGACGAGGTCTCCAGGCAGCAGACCGGCGTTAGCGGCAGGTGACGAGACCGCGACATTCGTGATTAAAGTACTGTAGACCTGCGTTTGACCGAAAGGAAATTTGTACTCGTTAAATAGGAAAATCGGCTGTGAAACAAAGTTATGAGTGACTAAAATAAAATAGTAAAAGATGGCGGCTAATAAGATATTAAAAACGACGCCGGCCGAAAGGACCAGTAAACGTTTGGCAATTGATTGGTTCCAAAAGGCTTTAGGGTCGTTCGGTTTCTCAAACTCACTGCCATAGAGCCGCACGAAGCCGCCGATCGGCAAAGCGTTAATCGTGTAAGTGGTCTTCCCTATTTTTTTACCCCAGATTTTAGGGGGAAAGCCCCAGCCAAACTCTTCAACAAGGACACCGGAAGCTCGAGCGGCCAAGAAATGACCCAGTTCGTGGAACATGATGATGATTGAAAACAGGATTAGAAAAACTAGAATTGTAATGAGTATTTGCATGCTTGTTAATTTACAATTTCAAATTAAATCCGAAGTAGCTCCTGCTCCTTCTTACTCGCCGCATCCTCTAAATGTGAATTGAACTTCTTGACTTCGATTTCCACCGTTTCGCGTGTTTTAAAGCGCTCGTCTTTACTGATCGCACCATTTTCCTCTTCTTCATCGAGCGTCTTCATTTCGTCTTGACGAATATTTCGGATAGCGACACGAGCATCCTCAAGCTTCATCCGCACAACTTTAACCATCTCCCGCCGACGCTCTTCGGAAAGAGGCGGGATAGGAAGACGCAGTTGCGACTTATCAGCAACCGGGTTAAAACTGGCGCCATTAATCGTCCGTAGAGCTTTCTCGATTGCCGGAATGGTGGAAGTGTCCCAAGGAGTAATAATTATGACGGTGGGATCAGGCACCGTAATTGAGGCTAACTCCCGTAGCGACATTAAACTACCGGCGTAGGCTTCCACTTTGACGTCTTCAACCAAGGCTGACGTCGCCCGCCCGCTACGAATGACAGCCAGCTCTTCCTTAAAATGATCAACGACTTTTTGGAGGTGTGATGTAAATTCTGAAGCTTTCATAAAGTATTATTATAACTTTCAATAATTGCCTTCAACTTAGGAAAATCAGTGATGGCGGTTTCCCAAAATGACCAGCCGCTTCTCCAACTACTTGAATAAAATGGACAATCATATATCTCACGGGTTCATCTTCGTAAAATTCCTCAAAGCTCTTACCTAAGATATACTGCTCGCTTTTATAAATAACTTTCAGTATATCGTCCAAATATACTCGGCTATCTTTCTTCATATATAGGTTTCAAATCTCTATCAACGTAAGGGTGAACTAGCTCCTTTAAATAATCCTTCTGCACCAAATCAACTTTCTTTCCCAATAAATTCTCAAAGCCCTTCTCGATATCAAATAAACCAAAGTACGACGGTACTGATTCCTGCTTAAAACGGATTAACAGATCAACGTCGCTTTCCGGCGTGGCCTCACCACGGGCATAAGACCCGAATAGCGCTAAATATTTAATGCCGTATTGACGACAAAGATCGGCCAAAGCATCTTTTTTAGACAGAGGATCAGCAAGCATGCCTTAATAATAACACGAAAAAAGTTAGACTTGAAATCTGGAAAATTCGACGATTTTGATATTCTCACGGGTCTTGGCGACGACGGCAATGATGAGGTCTTTGATGGTTTTACTGGAATCGCGAATGAACGGTTGTTCTAAAAGCTCTTCAACAGAAGCGGGATTCATAGCGGCGACTTGCATGGCAATTTCGTGAGCGAGTTCTTTAAACTCGTCAATTCTGGCCACGAAATCAGTTTCGCAAGCGACAGCAACTAATGATCCAATTCTGTCCCCGGAATGAATGTACGAAGCCACTACTCCGGCTTTAACCTCACGACTTTCTTTGGAAGCTGCCTTAAGAACGCCTTTTTGACGGAGCGATTCCAAGGCTTTGGCGTAGTCGTCACCGGATTCATCAAGAGCCTGACGGCAGTCCATTACCCCAGCGGCGGTTTCTTCTCGTAGTTTTTTGAGTAGTTCTAGGTTCATATTACGGCCTTAATCTCGGTCAAACTCTTTTCCCCAAGACCAAACACTTCATCAAGATTGGCTTTCTTCAACTCAGCCAAAGTCTTGATCCCAGCCTTAGTTAAAGCATTAACAGACCGGTTCGATAGACCTAACTCATCAATCTTTTTGGCAACAACAAATTTCTCTACAACTTTCATCGGCTCAACCACTTCTTTACCCTGATCTCGTCGAAGGGCTGTCTTCTTTGTCATTACAGGCTCCAAAGTTTCTTTGGTGACTGCGTTCGTCTTAATAGACAAACAGAGCGCGCTAACGATTATATTAATCGACCGCAAAGCGTCGTCGTTAGCCGGAATCAAGTAATCAATACCGGTCGGATCGCAGTTAGTATCGGCTATAGCCACAATTGGAATATGCATTCGCAGACATTCCCGGACTGCTAAATGCTCGCGATGCGGGTCAATAATAATGACCGCTCCAGGCATGCCGCTTAAATCCAAAATTCCTTCGAGAACCTTCTTCATCTTGTCGGCCTCGCGGGACATAAGAAGCCGCTCTCGCTTGGTAAAGCGGTCAAGCTCGGTAGTTTTAAGTTTACGATAATATTCTTTTAAATAGTGTAAACGCTTTTTGATTTCGTTAAAGTTAGTTAACGTGCCGCCCAGCCAACGCTCAGAGACATAGAGAATTTCGGAAGCCGTAGCCTCGGATCTTACGATTTCCTTGGACTGGCCTTTAGTACCCACAATAATGATTTGGCGCCCGGAAGCGGATACCGAGGCCAAAAAGTCAGTCGCTTTCTGCAAAGCACTGTGAGTTTGGTAAAGATCAATAATGTGAATCCCGGCCTGAATTTTGTAAATAAAAGGCGCCATCTTGGGATTCCAGCGGGAAACTTGGTGACCAAAATGCGCTCCGGATAATAAGAGTTCTTCAACAGATGGTATAGATTGTTTCGTCTTTGCTGTGTCTGACATGATAAGTTCCAATTTCTCCTTGTTCACCTACGGCGGCTTGAATGTTAGGAGAACCGCTGCCGTATGTAATGTCATTCGAGATCGAGGGCTTGCCATGAGCGAGCGAAGCGAGTCGAATGGCTGGTAGTGACTATATCAAATATTAACCAAATTGCAACAGTTATTTGTGTGACATGTGTTGGACACCGCACATTTTATTCTTGACGTACCTCTCAAAAAGACCTAAAATGAGGATCTTAAATCTCCTGCAACGCTGACGAGCCTTTGCAGGTTTTTTTGATTGGTTGCTTGATAAGCGCAGCGAATCTAGCAACCATCAATCCCACGAAGCTTTAGCGAAGTGGGATGTTGGTATTCGTGATATAATAATAAACGTTAATCCCCCCTGTGAGAGCTTCGGCTGTTTGCAGGGGTTATTTTTTCTGATATTTCGGCGTCTCTTCAAGAATTACTTTCGTGATCACTCTTGTTCTGGAACAACCTTTTGTCATTGCGCTACTAAGCGAATTCTCAAAACCAACATAAACCACTTCTTTTCCTATTGTACGGGCTTCTTCAACCGCCGGGAGTAAATCAGTGTCAGAAGATACTAAGAAACAAGAATCATAAGTGCTGGTAAGAGCCCCACGTTGAATCTCTAATGCCATTCTTACGTCAACTCCCTTCTCGTGATAAATGCTACCTGTTTTCAATAAATATCCCCTCTTGATTATAATCTTTTGTTGTTCCAATAAGTAAAACAGGGCCTGCTGATTAGCGAAAAGTAGTTTGGATTTTGCGTCTCCGCGAATATTGATTACTTCACCGACACAATAAAGAATGTCCATTTTGTGAATACCAATATCTAAAACTTTTGATAAGAGTTGACGGTAATCTACATGAGATAAATGAACAGTTGGGGCTAATTTCTTGGCTTTGTGATAAAAATTACTGCCATCAATTATTACCAGATTTCTAGATGCTGATTTAGACACACAAAAATAATATCACAAATGAACGATCGACTTCGCCTCACTAATGAATTAAAAACTCCCAGGTCCTGTTACAGAGCTGGGAGGGGTTAGCAATATCAAGACTTAATAGCATTTTAGCAACATTTTGTCTTCTGTCAACAACTTGTGAAACCCCTAGAGTTTAGTCATAATCGCCTAATGACATCATCGGAAATGATTCAAAAAGCGATGCACTATGCCTATCAACCGGAAGCCTGCAACGAGGGCGACGTGGCCTGTTTACAAGAGTCGACCTCGCAAAACTGCTTGATTAACTCTAAAAGAGCCTTGCGGTTTTTAGCTAATAACTACGGTGATAATTTTAACCAGCTGATGATTTTGCAAACCAGCATTGACAGCCCTGCGCACCGTTTTAAAAGTAGTGTTTGGCAGTATCACGCTTATTTTCTGGCCTGTGACAATATGGGACAGTGGTTTGCCGGCTCCCCCGCTAATTACGACCCGGGAGAAGACATTAATAGACTAACTAATTTCTTTACCGCCGACAATTTAACGGAAATTATTAAGCAGATTCAGGATTTAGACGGCGGCGAGTGGCCCGAAGCCGGTACTCCGCCGCTACCTGCGTTACTAAATCAAACCGATCGGCTTGCGAGTATAAATTTAAAATGAGTGACAAGTCGGCTTTACCGGTACAAGCAATTTCCTTAGCTAGCGGCAAGGCCGCCTCTTCATCATACGAACTACGCAGCAACGAAGTAAACAACGGTTTTAGTAAATCGCGCACTACTGAATCTTTGGAACTGTTAATGCGTTCGCCAAGGACTAACAATTCCGGTATCGTCAGTCCCACAAATACCTTGGTGCGATCTTCGGAGGCCACGCTAACTAAAATCTCCACTTGTTCGTTAGGATCCTCAATTTGTGAAAACCCACCTCTAGCTTCTTGGATTTGCGCCCCGTCTAAAAAGGCCGCCATCCGTGCCCGCAAATCAGCTTCAATAGTTAAATCCTCATTAGAACCAAGAATAACCGGGGGCTTTACCTGAGTTTTGTAATAGTCAACTATCTGCCGGGCCGCCCGGTAATGACCTTTACTAATATAAAAATCTTGAATATCTGACAAGGCGTAATATTGAACCGCATACTCGGCTGCAACCGGATATAATAGAGTCGCCGCCTCCTCGCTAGCTATAGCGGCTTCCAGCATTGGCTTTGGGTCCAAAGCCACTTCCGCCAAAAGTAGCAGGTCATTAAAAGATTTCGATTCTACTAAATATTGAGATAACTCGCTTCGTCGCTCATCAGAAAGCCCAGCGGCCACCTGAAGTCCGTAGTAACTAATTTCCCGCTCGCCGGTGATAGCGTTCTCTCTAAAAAGTTTCTGGTAGTGATCTTCGTTCTGTGTGACTTGCGTGTTACCGTTAATAAAGGAGCTCTCCGCCGCCGCTAAAGTCGTAATCATATTGACCGCATCGGCCGGTTGTTCAGCTAGTAGACGCTCAAGGCCATTCCAATAGGGAGTTCGCTTGTTTGCAACTAGGAATTGATGGACCCGTTCGGCTAAATTGGGGTCAAGATCGGGACCAAGGTCTCTAGCTAGTTTGTAAATTGCCAGAGGATCAGCTTTTCCAAATTTGAGTAAGTCATCCAGATCATTAATCGCTTCAGAAATATCGCCGTTGGCGACGGCCGACTCACCATCGAGAGTCAAGAAATGGGCCTTTTCGGCAGGACTACGCAATTCAATTTCGGTGTAAGCTCCAGCCTTTTGAAGAGCCTCGCGAATATTTGTAGCCGCCTCCGGATAATTAACTTCCATAAAACCGGCTATTTTTAAGGCCGCCGCCGGATTAACATTAAGCAACTCCTGAGCTTCAGCCAAAGCCACTTCTGGCTGACCGGCTGCCAGGGCCACCGCCCCCGCGAATTCTTTGTCTTGATAACGTTCCCGCAGCAAATCAATATAGCGCTCAGCCAATTCCGGATGATCCTTAGCAAGCATAGCAGACAAGGCGGCTGCCTCCTCACCATGGTCTTCCGAAAAAGTCCGGTTAATAACTTTAATGGCCATTTCCGGCGAACCAGTGGCTAGATCTTCAAAGGTTGACAAGACTGCCTGCAGATTTTCGGCCGACTCTTCGTCATTTTTACTGGTTAGATATTTTACTGCTGAAAGTTCAGATGAACTTAATTTGCTTTCATCAAAAGGACTAGAGGCACCTTTTGACCACTTTTCCTGTGACTCTGACGCTGCCCAGTCTGATAGCCCAGGTAAACTATTAGATTTTACGTCACTAGAACCCACGCTCATTAAATTAGCCGCGTGAGTATCATACTTAGATAGAGTTGACGAAGCCTCGTGAGTATCATGACGAGCTTTAGTAGCCTCCGCGGCTAAAGTGTCGTACCCAGCGGCATATAAAGTCTCGTTGACGGCCTTCGCCAGCGGCCGATTTCTCACATACAAGTCTTCCAGCTCTTCGCGAGCATGCTCTAAATAATCGCCATAAAAATTCTCAGGACGGGTGCCAAGAACATCCCACAAATATTGCCTTTTAGAAAAATCCTCAGGAGCGTCTACAAAAAGCTTAAACTCTGTTTCCGAGTTCACTTCACGAAGTTTGTCTTCAGGAACCATCTCACTAGCCACCCCTTAATAATGCCGCATAACGAAGAGCACGTCAACCGATATTCGGACGAATTCGGATACCATTTCGGATTAATGGACGTTCGCTTCGCTCGCTACCAATTTACGAGTCGTAAATTGTGGGATATCCCAGTTGACATCACTACAAGTTATGTGTATAATCACAAAATCTATGGCTAATACCACTACTTTACGCAACGCCCATATTAAATTCGTCGAAAATTTGCGCTCTCAAAAGCGGGCGTCAGCCACCGTTATCGCCTATCGCAAGGACATTGAGCAGGTGATTACCCATTTGGAAAAGTTAGCTAAACTAACCGCCAGCGACGTGGAAACAGTTGATTTAAAAGGCTTTTTAGATGATCTGGCTGCCAAAAACTACACCGCCAAAAGCATTTCCCGAAAAATAAATTCTACCCGCACCTTCTTTAAGTACTTAAAAGTTGAAGGAATTATTAAGGAAGACCCGGCGTCAACATTAACCCACCCGCAACTGTCTCCCAAAGCGCCCCGGATTTTGACTGTCTCCGAATACCGAGCCCTGCGTGATGCCGCTCGTAATGACGTCCGCACTCGAGCCGTCGTTGAAGTACTTCTGCAGACTGGCATTCGGATTGGCGAAGTGGCCGGCTTGCGGGTTCAGGATTTTAAAGCCGCGACTTCTAAAAAGAATGGTGAACTCACCATTGCCATCTTTGAGAATCGCCCCAGTCGCAACGTGCCTTTAAACTTAACGGCTTCGGAAGCGGTTGCCGAGTACATTAAGATTCGACCGACAAGTCACGATGAGCATTTATTTATTACTAAGACCGGACGGCCTTTGTTGATCCGTAATATTCGAGCGACGATTGATCGTTATTTTAAAGAAGCCGGTATTACTAACGCCAAAGTTAATGATCTTCGTCACACTTTTATTACTTTCCACTTAAGCCGCGGGGTTAGTTTAGATCTTTTAAGCAAGATTGCCGGTCACAAACGCATTTCGACGACCGAGAAGTACCTGGCCTATGTGACGAAGCCTGCGGAAGAGAAACAAGAGTTAGAGGCTTTGTAAAATCCCAATTTTAGGATCTTCAAAAATGATAGAATAAACAGACATGCCCCATCCCGAAAGTAAGTATATTTTTGTCATTACCACCGCTGTATTAGCCATTGTTGTGCTGCTGGTTACGACGCTAACCCCGCCAATGACAACCCTCCTCCCTAGTACTAACACACAGACGTCGACCCTGTCACCAAAGCCACAGAGCTCTCGGACCTCGTTACTGATGACCCCCAGAGAGGCGTCAGTGACGGCACAAGCGACGAAAGCGGTGACCCTGGCTAAAGTCCAGATTCTGACTTATCACTACGTAGAAGTGAACCCCAACCCTAAGGATAGGCTTAGGACGGGGTTGGCAGTGACTCCGAGTAACTTTGGTGATCAATTAGACTATTTAGACCAACAACAGATTACCCCAATTACCCTTAGCGACTACTATAATATACTCGACGGCAAGCTAAAGACACCAGTGCACCCTGTCATTTTGACCTTTGATGACGGCTACGCCGACTTTTTCGCCAATGCCTATCCCCTACTCCTAAAACATCACTTTAAGGCTGTCTCCTTTATAATCACCGGCTCTATAGGCAAGTCAAATTATATGACCTGGGACCAAATCAAAGAGATTCAGCAGTCCGGTCTAATAGAATTTGAGGATCATACTGTCACTCATCCTGATTTACGACGGCTAAGTTACAAAGCAATTTATGATGAATTTTATAACAGCAAAGTGGCTTTAGAGACGCAGACCGGCAGCAAAGTTGAGTACGTCGCATACCCATATGGATATTTTAACGATACTGCTCTTAAAGCCGCTCAAGCGGTGGGGTTTGTGGGCGGGGTGAGCACGCGGGGCGGCATCGCGGCCGGAAAAAGTCGGACACTACCGAGAGATAATGTTAACGGGTACACAACGATGCAGAGGTTTGAACAAATAGTTGGAAAGTAAATCTAATTTTCAATTAAGATTTTGCTTTCTTGCGCGGCTTTTTGGCTGCTTCTGTGACCGGTAATCGTGGATCAGTTCCCGACACAAAGTCACACGCAGGATAGCGGCTACAGCCAAAGAACGTCTGCTTGCGTTTGGATTGTTTAATTACGACCTCGCCAGTCTTGCATTTTGGACACGGTAGACCTAAATAGTGTGTGATTGGCTTTAAAAATTTGCACTTAGGGTATTTTTCGCAGGCGATAAATTCGCCAAAAGGACCGGATTTAAGGACCAACTTCCCGCCGCAGGTTGGACACGGTTCTTTTAATTGCTCGGTGAGGCGACCCGCTTGCTCTAAATTGACTAGGACATCGGCCGCCATCTTCTTTTCCGGTGTCTCCATAAACTCCGCGTACTTACAATCCGGCCAGCCGCTGCAACTGAGGAATTTTCCGTAACGCCCCAACTTATAAATTAGCGGCCTTCCACACTGCGGACATTTTTTGTCACTTTTCCCAACGTTTACAAAGTCGGACTTTTTAAGTTCCTTATCTTTGGCAAGAATTAACTGGTGAAAAGGTCCGTAGAAATCGCGAATGACAGGGACCCACTCTATCTTGCCGGCAGCGACTTCGTCTAATTCATCCTCCAGGTGCGCCGTAAAGGCGTAATCAACGACGTCCGGAAAATTGGCGGCCAGCAAGTCACTAACCACAAAGGCGACGTCCTTGGGAAACAAGGCCCGGCCATCTTTTCCTACGTAACCGCGAGTTTGAATGGTGTTAATGGTGGGCGCGTAAGTGGAGGGGCGCCCAATGCCGTATTCCTCCATAATTTTGATCAAGGAAGATTCGGTGTAACGCGCTGGTGGCTCCGTGAAATGCTGCCCGCTCTTTATCGGTGGCACTAAATGTAAAATCTGCCCCTCAGCTAAGTTAGCTAGTATTTTCGTAGTGTCACCACTCATGGCAGCATCGTCCGTAGCTTCAGCGAAGGAGGATGCTGATTTACCACTAACCGTCATCCATCCATCAAACTTCAAGACCGAACCGGAAGCACGCAGTAAATATTTATTATCCGCGGTGACCTCAACGCTTACGGTATCATAAACGGCCGGTGTCATTTGAGAAGCGAGTGATCGTTCCCAAATCAATCTATAGATCTTCCCCAAATCAGCCTTATCTCCCTTATCACCCATATCAGACAAATCAACATCCGTAACCCTTATAGCCTCGTGCGCCTCCTGGGCATTTTTGGATTTAGTGGCATAAACGGGCGCCACTTCGGGCAAATAATTATGACCGAACTGCTTCCCGATATATTCCCTGACAGAAGCTACGAATTGAGGTGAGAGGTTAGTGGAGTCAGTGCGGTGATAAGTGATGAGACCAGCCTCAAACAACTTTTGAGCGGCGTCCATGGTTCGTTTAGCCGCGAAACCGTAAGCATTGCCGGCCGCCTGCTGCAAGGATGAAGTAATGAAGGGCGCGTAAGGATTTCGCCGCTTCTCGCTTTTGGTGACAGCACTAATTTGGTATTTAGCCAACTCTAGTTCCGCAACAATGCTGGTAGCTTGCTTCCCCGATCCGATCTCAAATTTAACCCCCGTATCGCCTGTATCTCCCTGATTGCCCCGTATCTCTGCTACTAACTGAGCATCGAAGCCAGAAGTTTTTGCCGTTGCCTCACGTGCGAGGGGAACAAAAACCTCCCAGTATTCAACAGGCTTAAACGCTTGTCGCTCCCGCTCCCGCTCGACGACGAGGCGGACTGCCGCACTTTGGACCCGACCGGCCGAGAGGCCAAAAATGACCTTCTTCCAAAGTAACGGCGATAACTCATAGCCAACCAACCGATCTAGAATGCGCCGCGCCTGCTGGGCGTTAACTAGATCCATGTTGACGACACCCGGATGCGCAAACGCTTCTTCCACTGCGCTTTTAGTAATCTCATGAAACGCCACCCGCTTAAAAGAGCGACCTACTTGTCCTGAGCTTGTCGAAGGATCCGACTTATTCGACTTATTTAACAAATCCGCAATATGCCATGCAATCGCCTCACCCTCGCGATCAGGGTCAGTGGCCAGATAAATTTCGGAAGCGGTTTTGGCGGCCGCTCGCAACTCGGCCACGTGCTTTTCGGCTTTTTCGGGAATTATATATGTCGCCTTAAAGTCATGCTCTGTGTCAACGGCTATTTTGGACTTGGGTAGATCGGCCACATGACCGTAAGAGGCCAGGACGGTATAATCCTCCCCTAAAAACTTGCCTAAAGTTTTGGCTTTGGTGGGAGACTCAACGATGACAAGCTTTTTTGGCATATTCTAAAAGAGTAACATAACTGTCAAGAGGTGACCACTAACAAAAATGTAAATCCAATTTTCAATTTGAAATTTACAATTTGAAGTCAATTTGAAATGTTAGAATTTTTAATTTGAAAGAATCGTTTATAAAGTAGTAACAACCGATGTTTGAAACATTTCAAATTTAATATTGAATTCAAATTTCGAATTTTAAATTTCAAATTACGATTCAACGTCCCCATTTACCAGATTTACTCTTGGCCAATCCTTTTAATTCCAACATTGTGAGCGCCACGGCGACTTGTGACGAAGGCAACCCCAAGCGACGGCTCAAATCGTCAACGTATAACTCTTCTCGAGCGAGAAGATCGAAAACCAGCCGTTCGTCGGCCGATAAACCCATGTTCATATTGTCCCTATCACACTTATCAAACCTATCAGACTTATCGACCAACAAACCTAACGCTTGTAGAATATCGGCGGCACTACTCACAGGAGTGGCCCCATCCTTTATTAAACGGTTCGTTCCCGCGGATTCTTCGCTAAAAATAGACCCCGGCACGGCGAGCACTTCCCGCCCCTGCTCCGCGGCGTTACCGGCAGTGATCAGCGAACCGCTTTTTTCGGCCGCTTCAATGACGACCGTTCCCAGTGACAGGCCCGAGATGATGCGGTTCCGAATTGGAAAATAATAATTCTGAGGGATTGTGCCGAGCGGAAATTCGGAGACGATGGCGCCGCCTTTCTCGATGATAGCGTGACCGAGTTGTTCGTTGGCGGCCGGAGTAATATTGTCGACCCCGGAAGCAAGGACCGCCACGGGCCTGCCCTGAGCTTGTCGAAGGGTCTCTTCAGCCACTTTAGCATCGACCCCAAAGGCCAGTCCGGAAACAATCGTCAGACCGGCCCGGACGAGTTCAGGGACGATAGTTTCGATGACCCGCTCGCCATAGGCCGTCATGCGGCGAGTACCAACGATAGCAACGGCCCTCGCGATCGTATCCGGCAGCTGACCGCGAACGTAAATTAAATAGGGATGATCGGGAATGGCCAACAAATTTGCGGGAAATAGAGCATCTTTTTCGGTTAGCACACTCACATCTTTACTATCAATAATCTTTTCTAGTCCTTTCATATCAGCTTTATCTCGTTGTTGTATAGTTCTAGCAGATACTTCAGTTGACATGCCAATTGAAGCTAAATCCCGCAGCTGGAAACTACGCCACGCTGTTTCCACGTCACCGTAAATATCAATTAATTTATGAAGACGTGACGGACCGATGACGTCGAAGAGTTGGGAGAAAGCGAGGTAATAAAGAGTATTCATAAAATAAACCTGTCATTCCGGGCTTGACCCGGAATCCAGTAACCCCGGCCGATTGTTTTTTGTTGTTTGTTATTTGTTTACTGGATTCCGGCTCCGGGGCCGGAATGACGAATCTTTTCTACAAATTCTCCCGATAAAATTTCGCCGCTTCTTCCGGACTGGCCTTATCATCAACCATAACGCCCGCCCCCAGCTCAATGCCAGCCAGGACCTTGAGGCGCGGCACCAGTTCCAAGTGCCAGTGATAGGACTTCTGATGACTGCTATAAAGACCGTATTTGGGAAGACTATGAATCCAGAAGTTATAAGCAGCATCACTAAAGCCTTTTTTAATGACCGCGGTGACTTTGATTAATGACGCCGCCAAAGCCGCCATTTCCTCTTTGCGAATTTCCGTAAAGTCACTTTGATGGCGCTTCGGCAAAATCATTAGCTCATAAGGCCAAGCCGAAGCGAAGGGCGTCACGACAATGATGTACTTATCCTCGTAGATAAGCCGCTCCGTGAAGACGTTGTCATTCTCTATAAGGCGACAATACACGCACTCGCCCCGCTCAGCGTAGTAAGAATCAGACTGAGTGACCTCTTCGGCAATCGTTTCCGGTAGACGATTGAAGATGACAAGTTGCGAATGAGGATGCGAGAGACTGGCCCCGGCCGCCGCCCCATGATTGCAGTATAAGTGGGGGTAAAAGTCTTCCCGCTCGGCTGCATAATATTCGAAGCGTTGCTTGTAGGCGGCTAGAACGTTTAAAGCTTCAGGAACAGTGTAATCTGCCCAGTCGCGAGTCCCATCAGGATTATGAATAATGACTTCGTGGTAGTCGGTAATCGGATATTTGTTGGGCGTGACCCGCACTTGCCAACCCTCTTTGTTGATCTCACCGCCACCAATTCTGAAAACCTCGGGAGGCGTTAAAGCCTCATTGCCATAAGCAAAAGGGTCAACTTTGACCGTTGAACCCACGGAAACCGGTCGAGACTTTCGACTAGGGGCAATAACAGTCCACAATTCTTTGGTTTTATCGAAACGAAAGAGACCCCCTGCCTTACTTGTCATTCCGGCCCCGGAGCCGGAATCCAGTAACCCGGCCCGATTGTTGTTTGTTGTTTGTTGTTTGTTATCGAAATCGGCTTTACTGGATTCCAGGTCTTGTCCCGAATGACGAATTTGGTTGTTGGTTTTCTCTAAAATCACTACCTTCTTGTACACTTCCACATACTTCTCCGCTGACCGGGCCCAGGACCAGTCATAAGCCATGGCATTACAAACCATCTTTTTCCACGAATAAGGGTTTCCAAACGTTTTAGCAGTGCGGTTTATCGCTTCCCCTAGTGATTTCGGGGAAAAGTCTTTAAATACAAAACCGTCGATCCCGTCTTTAACACTATCGTGAAGCCCACCGACGTCCCGAACGACAGGTAGTGAGCCGTAGCGCATGGCAATCATTTGAGTGAGACCACAGGGCTCAAAACGGCTGGGAACCAGGAACAAATCCGACCCCGCATAAATGCGCCGCGCCAGTCCTTCATCAAAACCAAGAACGGCCTTAAAGTCAGAATTTTGACCGAACCGATCGTTTTCCGACTTCAATTTTTCTTCCAGGGACTCTTCCCCACTGCCTAAAATGATAAGTTGTGCGTTATTTCTAAGTACCTCATTCAAACTACCGAGAACTAAGTCGATACCCTTTTGATGAGTCAAACGGCCAATTAAACCGATCACCAACTTCGTCGGATCCGGATTAAGTCCTAATTCTTTTTGAAGAGCTATTTTGTTAGCGAGTTTACCGCTAACGAAAAGCTCACTGTCATAGTGAGTTGAGATATTAGGATCGGTTTTAGGATCATAAGTGTCGGTATCGATGCCGTTAAGAATGCCAACCAGCCGACCGGCTCGGGCTCGCAGAACATCGTCTAACCCTTCCCCAAATTCCTGGGTCGTGATTTCACGAGCGTAATTCTCGGAAACTGTTGTCACTAAAGTACAACGAGTCACCCCTTGCAGAAGCAGGTCTAGATTGCTATCAGCTTCATCCCAATCAAGCAGTCTATCTCTGTTAGTGATAAGATCAAGACTTTTGTTTATATCTAAAGAGGAAAAGCCCTGGTTAGCCAAATTGTGAATCGTTAAAATCGTGGGCACGTGTTTATCTTTTAGAAAATATGGAATTAAAGCCGTGTGCCAGTCATTACAATGAACAAGATCTGGCTGAAGACTGTCGCAAAACTGAGCCACGGCTTTACTGAAGAAGGCGAAGCGAGAAATTTCTTCTTGGGAGGAGGCGAAGGCTGATTTGTCAAAATAAACGCCGCCGTTACTTAAATAAGTCTCGTTTTGCAGAAAGAAAATCGGAACTTGTGACTCAGGAATCTTGCTAACGTAAACTGTGACCGACTCTTCTTTGTTGTTAAACCTGACCGAAAACTCTTCGCGCTTTGTCGTTACAGTGTCAACGAGAGATTTATAAAGCGGAATTACCACCGCCACCTCTACCCCGAGTGACAAAAGAGCCTTGGGTAAAGCTCCAATGACATCGCCAAGACCACCGACTTTTATAAACGGGGCGCACTCTGAGGCCGCGAGCAGTACTTTCATCAACTAATAATTTAGCACATTCAACCCACTTCCGTCATTCCGGGCTTGACCCGGAATCCAGTGGTTGGATTGCGGGCGGGAAAACCCCGCCACTACATTTTTGTCAGGATGGAATATTATTTCCGATACCCTTCCAACTCTTTTATGCGATCGCGAAGCTGAATGGCCCGCTCGTACTCTTCATGAGCGACGACACTGTTAAGTTCTACTTTGATAGTCGCAATCATCTTATCAAGTTCGCTTCCCGGAATGCTGGGCAGGCCCTGGTCGGTAGACATCCGCACCGCCTCATCTTCAGCCTTGCTCATTTCGTCAACTTTTCCAGATCGTTGCCAAGCAAATCCCGTCGTTAAAATTCGATAATAAAGATCTTGGGCTTCGTCGACTTTATCTTGACCACACAGACCCTCTTCTTTAGCCGCTTTGACGGTCGCCAGAAGCTCCATCGCGCCCCGTTCAATCATTTCCAAACTCCACCAGGGAGTAGCCGAAGCCCACCAGTATTGATCGGAGTGGAGGGCGCGGTCTAGCAGCTCTCTACTCGTCATTCCGGGCTTGACCCGGAATCCAGTAACCCCGGCCGATTGTTTTTTGTTGTTTGTTATTTGTTTACTGGATTCCGGCTCTGGGGCCGGAATGACAGATGTAGCCAACCTCGTCAACTCCCACTGCAACTGATGAATTTCGTTTGTTGGCTCATCCCATCGATTAAAAGGCACGCCGCGCGGAATATCTTTCTCCATTAAGGCCCAGGTGGACGGGAAGGTCGGAGTCGACTCTCGTTTTGGGTACAAAGTAGGCAGTTCACTGATAGTAACGGACTTGATTTCGGGATCTTTATAGATTTCAAACAGTAATTTCTCCATTCCGGGGCGGTGATGACCAAAAGTCTCACCATCCATAGCGGTTAAGAGGTACGAGCCGTCGTTTCGGCGTTCCCCCAGAGCTTGCAGGAACAAAGCCGGAGTGCCAAGTTGACCGGAAAGCACGTGGTAAGAGAAATTCCGATCCCGAAAAAAGATTTGTAACGACCCAACATCGGAAACGTTGTAAATACGGTCATATTTTACTTGACCTAAATGCTGCGAATACGACAACTCCTCGGCAATGATCCATTCGTAACCAAGCGAAGCTACAACTTCTGCTACGTAGCGGTCATAAGCCATTTCGGGAGGAAAAAAGCCACGTAATCGAGGCGCGGTTTTACTTGTCATTCCGGCCCCGGAGCCGGAATCCAGTAACTCAGATTGATCGGATTTACTAGATTCCGGGTCAAGCCCGGAATGACGAGAGGTTGGCGGCAAAACCCCAAAATACTTAAAAAGACCCTCCTCATTAAGATGAACTTGACGAGTAATCTCCTCTTTAGATATTTTAGGTAATAAAGGATGAAATTTGGCAGAGCCCACTAACTCCACTTGACCTCGTTGCACTAGAATCTTAAGACCATCTATGACATCCTGATGGCCATATTGTGACCATAAATCACATAGAACGGCATTGACATTCAATGTCAATTTAGCCTCAGGATTATTTAGAAGCTCCGTCACGATCCGGCGATAGCATTCATTGGTAACCCGATCTACCCAGTATTGTTTCTGAGTAGGTGGCTGATAAAAATGAAGAAAATTACTCCAGATCATAGATAAAATGTCATTCCGGGCTTGACCCGGAATCCAGTAAATTAACAATTTTATTGTAAATATCCTGCGCTTTAACCTTTGCTATCCCGTCATTAGTACTCCCCACGACTGAAAGCAATAGTTCTGCGCCCCGCTGAACCATGTCCGGACTCCAGTACGGGTCACGAGAGGCCCACCAGAATTGATCGGAGTTGAGAGCGCGATCTAGCAGACTCCTATTTTTATCGATTTCAAGATTAGGATTAATTCGGATTCCGTTTCGGATTAATTCGGATTTTTCAACAACATTAATAGCTAACCCTATCAACTCCCACTGCAACGCATGAATTGCGTTCCCCTCTCGCTGCCAATGGGGATACAGAACTCCGGCTTTAAGACCGGCATCAGTCGTCCCCCAGCTACACTCGGCAATGGCCGTAGTGGCGGTAAAATCGACTACGGATGCCAATTCACTAATAGTTAGATACTCGTAATTAAGGGCCGCCACGGCTTCTAAAAAGTTAACGCCTTCTGTCCAGTGATGACCAAAGGTTTCGCCGTCAAGTGCCAGCACTAATTGATCAGAAAAACGACCGTAAGCGTCAATTAAATTTTTAAAACCGGCGATGTTCTGAGCGTAACCAAAGGCGACAGCCAGACTGGCACCGCGATCACGAACAATCACCTTTGTCGCAGTGCTAGGCAGTGACAAAAAGTGTGATTTACCTAAGGCCGCTACTTCATCGACCAACACCCAGTCATACTTCTTCTCATTTAGGATACATATGACAGTGTCATTTATGGCGAGTTCGGGAGGAAAGAATCCACGTAATCGCCCTTTGGGCGAAACGTGGCACAGCCCGTTATGCCTAAGACAGTCTTCCTGCAACTCAATTTGTCGCTTAATCTCGGCTTCAGGTAATAATGGCAAAACGGGATGGCACCAGCCACCGCCAGTCACTTCCACCTGACCACGCCCAATTAATTCCCGCAAACTGTTAAGGATATCGGCGTATTCCGGCGAATCCGACCACCATTTGATTAAAGTCCCACTAATATCTAAAGTGACGTGGAAAGCGGGGTGACGCTGTAAAATGGCCAGCAGCGGTCTGTAAGATGAATTGCTAATGCTGGCGACGACCTCTGGGTCTTGAAAAGATGGTTGATGGAGGTGTAAAAGCCAGGAAATTTTCATGACAGCGTTAAACCACCCGTTTCAATAAGCGGACTGCGATTGTGAAAATCAAGAGCCTTGGCAAATAGCTTTTCATAATCCTTGGAAACCTTTTTCCAAGAAAAATCACGGGTCATGGCGCGCTCTTGAAGACCGCGCCAAGTATTAACATGGTGGTAGGACTCGATAGCCCGCACGATCTGGGCAAAAAAGGCCCACATGTCAAAATCATGAAACACAAAGCCGGTACCGATGCCTGTTACAGCGTCAAAATTAGTGACCGTGTCGGCCAGTCCTCCAGTGGCGCGGACAACAGGAATAGTGCCGTAGTGCTGGTACTCCATTTGAACTAGCCCACAAGGCTCAAAACGGGATGGGAACAAGCCAATATCGGCCCCGGCAAAGACTAAGCGAGGTAAAGTGAAATTAGGCATGGGGTGAATGCTGACTTTACGCGGATATTCCTCGTGCAGTTTCTTTAGAGCTTCGATGAAAGAGCCATCTCCCCCACCCACTTGCACGAACTGAATGTCAAAATCACGCATTAAGGGATGAATGACATCAAGTATCAGGTCCACCCCTTTTTGGCTGTCAAGACGCCCCACAAAAGCTAGCACCGGGATGTTTGGTTTGATAGGCAGATCAAACTCCCTTTGTAACGCGGCTTTATTTTCGGGACGATCTTCTAAACTATTTACCGAAAAATTCTTGGCAATATATTTATCGGTAGCCGGATTAAATTCGCTGTAATCAATGCCGTTGACGACCCCGAATAACTTGCTGCGAACCTCTAAAAGTAACTTATCCATGCCCTCACCATATTCCGGCGTTAAAATTTCATGAGCGTAAGTTTCGGAAACGGTGTTCACCAAGTCGGCATACATCGCTCCGCGACGCATAAAATTCTGCTTTTCCAAACGCGGTGAAAATAGTGCCGCCACTTCGGAATGGCCGTCATCAAAGTCCATTTCTGAAATCGTGCGATGGTCGAACATCCCTTGAAAGCGGAGATTGTGAATCGTAAATATAGTGGCGATTTTCTTGAGGATCGGATCATTTTTATAAACAGTTTTTAGGTAATTTGACAGTATACCGGTATGCCAGTCGTTAGTTTGAATAATATCCGGCACCCAGTCGGAAGTCTTGATGAACTCCAAAGCGCCGCGTGACAACAAGGCCCAACGAACCGGATCATCGTTGTAACCGTAAACATTGGCCCGTTTTTCGTAGTATTCCTGATTTTCTAAAAAGTAAGTGGGTACACCGTCCTCAAATTTATTCATTTTAACGTTACAAATTAACTCTTTTAGACCATCTTCGGAATCGGTGGGTACTGAAAGACCGACTTTAACCATCTTCATTTTGTAAACGGACTCGTCAATAGAACCAAATTTAGGCATGAATAAGCGGACATCATGTCCTCTGGCAGCGAGTGACCGAGACAAATATGCGAGGACCCGAGCGTAACCACCAACGTTGGCATACGGCGAAACCTCGGCACCGACCATTAGAATCTTAAGTGGCTTGTCAGTTTTGCTTTCTTCTGTAATGAATTTTTGGACTTTGGAGAGGATCGTCATTAAATAAAAGTATAGCACAATACCAGATATGTCATTCCGGGCTTGACCCGGAATCCAGTAAACAATCCAACAAACGTAGGGGCTTGATTCATCAAGCCCTCGATTCAATTGACCGAGGGCCGGATAAATCCGGCCCCTACGTTATTGTTTTTTGTTATTGGATTCCGGCTCTGGGGCCGGAATGACAAGTTGGGAAACAAAAAGTCGCCTCGCGCGATTACTGATCAAGTAATAACGTTTGGCGACTGGTACCTTGGCTGCGTAGTCTGTCTCTGGGACGATGATACGTTAGATCTTAAGTGTCACTCGTCCATTTATTTTACCCCAAATGCATTTTGGAGAGTTTTATGGTTATTTAATAATTGTCGACACTCTCAATCTCCGGATTTTATCGCGATTTGTAATACGAGGAAGACCTTTCCTAAATATCTGAAAGGTCGAGGCACCCCCACTTCGCTAAAGCTTCGTGGGAAACGAGGCGTGTTTTGCACGGTGGAAACACGTCAATATTTGCTTGTCTCACATCGACCTAGTCGAAAATGAATTAGTCATTACTTGTCTTAAAGTTAGCAGAAGTAATAAAGTTGTCAATGATTAAATATTACGAAGATCGGCTTCCAATTTATTCTTGGCGACAACTTTAAAACCTTTAACACTTTCTACCTCGCGCCAGAGGTTAATGTCGGTAACATCCAGAAAACAGAGGTTAGCGTTGGCCTCATCGTTTGCGGTAACAGCTTGCAGCACATTTTCAAAAAACGGCAAATCGTCGAAACGAACGTAAACATGGATCACAGAAAAAGGCGGCATCTCTCGCTGCAGCGACATGCCAGCGAAGCCGGTTAAAGCGTATGGGACGTGAGCATTGGTACAGGATTTTTGAATCTTTTGGGCTAGAAGACGAAGATCACGAATATTACTGCGATACAGCAATTTATTTTTCTGAACAGGCGCTATTGGTTTAGGAGCCGGAGTTGACACGACAACTTCTTCCTCTTCCGAGGCATCATAAATATCAGTAATAACAGGCACGGTTGAAGCTGCTACTGGAGCCCGCCGAAAGGGCCAGACTTGCGCTACGTTTGACGGAGTAACAGGAGCCGTCTTTGGGAAGTTAATACGAGAGGCGGTTTCTTCTGAAGGCTCGTCTAGATGACGGGGCCTAGGCTGTGGTTCACGTGAGCTGGGACGCGGGGCCGGTACAAAGTGGTAAGGCTCTTTTTTTACCATCGGGCCCATGAAGTTAGTAATCGCCTCACGAGTAAAACGAAGCCGGCCACCGGCAGTTTTAAAAGTTTCTATTTTTCCATCCCTGATGTAACGGTACAAAGAGCGAAGAGTTACGCCAAGCACTTGGGCCACTTCTGGCGCTGTGTAAAATCTGTCTTGCAGTTCCATATGGTATTAAATTAGGAAATTTTAGACATGAAGTCAAGGGCCAATTTAGGTCATTAATATAATATGTCATTCCGGGCTTGACCCGGAATCTAGTAATCGTTTACTGGATTCCGGCTCAGGGGCCGGAATGACAAGAGGATCTTTATAGGAAACAAAACATACGCCCGAAGGACGCGGCCTAAACGTTTAGGTTCCAAGAAGATCCGCCATAGAGCTTCCAAAGGACCGGAAGCGCGACGGCGCTTCCCCACTATAAAATCAAACGTCCCGCCTACCCCAATGCCCACACGGACGTTTGATAACAGATGACGATTAGCGTAAAGCCATTTTTCCTGCTTCGGACTACCAAATGCTACAAAAAGTAGGTCAATTTGTTCTGTAAAAACTTCCGGTGACGACTCGCGAGAACAGTAGATTACATTTAGACCGGGGTATGTATCTAGCAGTTTTGACTTGACCAATTGGCAAACGTCGGTATCCTGGTAAGACTCACCGCCAAGTAGTCCTAGTGACCAGCCTTGTAATGACGCTGTTTGGCAAAGCCTAGGCACTAAATCCGCCCCCGCAATTTTCTCTGTGGCGTGACTGGGATTGAATAGGCGCTGACAGAGAACCACCCCAAAACCATCCGGCAATGAAAGGTCAGCGGAATTGAGGATAACTTTAAAGACCGGGTCTGCTGAAGCATTTAGTAGAAAGTCCGCGTTAACGGTGGTAACGAGATGAAAACGAGGTTCCGTGACAAAGCCTGAAATTCGTGACAAAGCATCTTTAAATAATATATTTTCGACGTGAACTCCTAGTATGTTAGTTGTCATATTTTAGATATGTCATTCCGGCCTTGAGCCGGAATCCAGTAACTCCGAACGATTTTCATGACCGGTGTTATTGGATTGACTGGATTCCGGGTCGCGCGAGGCGCTTGCCCGGAATGACATAAATAAAGACTCCGCAGCTTTTTCCCAACTAAACCTCTTCGACATTGTCAAACATTTTTGACAAATATCGTCGTTGGTATTTCTCAAGCGCGCTACCTCAATTAATCCGTCAGCGATAGAGTCAACTGAGCCGCTACCCACCACCACGCCCACTTTTGAGAAATCTAATTGGACCCCTACTCTGTCACTCACCACAACAGGTGTTCCACAAGCTAGGCTCTCGATGACAGGCAGGCCAAAGCCCTCTTCATGAGAAACGAGGCAAGTGGCTTCAGCATAACTATAAAGTATTGGCAAATCGGCCGTCGCTACCCTCCCGAGAAACTTAACCCTATCGGAAATACTAAATTTTATGTCACCACCACTACCAGCAATCACTAGATCATAATGATCTTTTAGGTCAGTTTGATTGAGTTTTGCAAAAGCGGCAATTAAATTAGTTAAATTTTTTCGTTTATTTATTGTCCCTACATATAAGAAGTAAGGGCTACGTAGATTATACTTATTTGCAAGAGTCACCATTTCTGAAGATTGACGTGGATAAAAAACCGCGGCGTCTACGCCCTCTGGGATAATAGTGATTTCTTTTTGACCATACATACGGATTAAATTCGTCTTCGTCGCTTCCGAAACTACTATAATAGTATCGGCATATTTAACCGACCAGCGGAGTGACAAACTGCGATCAATTTCACCATGGACTGTTACAACAACGCGGAGACCAGGTCGATGCAGTAGTGGCAGGGTTGGGACCGGCTCCCAGAGGACGTTGATCTGGCGGTATTGGAAAGAAGCGAGCATTACTTGTAGTTGAGTGATAAGAAAACGACCCTGTAGTCCGACGATTTCGTAGTTGGAAAACGAGCCTAGAGTCTGTTGCCAAAAGACCTTCGCCTCTAGTCCCGTAGTCAACAAAATAAAGTTATCTGTCAAATTAGCCTTTATTAGCGCCTTAGTCATCTCAATCGTGTAAACATCGGTGCCAACGGGAGTCTTAAAATTAGTCTTTGTAAGATCAATTCCAATTATCACACTTCTATTATATACAAATACCAGTATTCGGATACATTTGGATACCATTTCGGATTAATTAGGATGTAGTATATAATACATCTGTGACTATCCGACTGGGAAAACTTATTATCAGTAAGAAGACCGCCCTGGCAATTGCCATGCCTCCCGGCATTCTTTTTTTCACCCTGATCGCCATCTTTTTTGGCAAGGGTTACAACATCAATGTTACCCAAAGAACGGTTGATAAAACCGGCATGTTAGTGGTTAAATCTCAACCAGACGGGGCCAAGATATACCTTGATAACGAGTGGAAAAGCGCTACCCCCTTCACTTTTTCTAACTTAAGACCGAAGACGTACCTTGTTAGGGTTGAAAAAGATGGCTTTAGCACTTGGGAAAAACCGGTCAATGTGTACCCGGAATTAGTGACGGATATTACCTCTGTATTAGTCTCAGCGACGCCAAAATTAGAGCCTTTGACCTATGGTGGCGCTGCCAGTCCCAGTTACTCAGACTCGGCTCACGCCATTGCCTACGGCACCCAAAACAGCAAGCCCGGCATCTGGGTCCTGCCGGTCGGTAAGCCTTTGCCAATCACTCTTTTTCAGAGTAATCCCTCGCTTGTCATGCCAGACACGGAAACTACTAAATATTCCAAAGCCGTAAGTTACAATTGGTCACCAATTGGCGATCAATTACTGGTGAAAATAACTGACGAAGATTACCGATTGATCGACGTTAATCAAAGTAAAGAACTGGAACAGGCCAGTACTTCGGCCGATATTCTAAACGCCTGGAGTGATGAAATTACTAAAAAGAAAGTCTCTTTTCTGGAAAAACAAACGATTACTGCAGACCTCGCCCAAATAGCCACCGCTTCCGGGACCCTCTGGAGCCCAGACGGCTTAAAGTTCGCTTATAAAGTTGAAGAAAATGGCAGCACGGTTCTTAAAATCCATAACATGGAAAAACCAACCCCGATCGATGAGAAGACGGATTATGTCACCCTGACCGCGGCTACCGGCACTACCCTATCAGCCTACATTTGGTATCCTGATAGTTACCATTTAGTACTTAAAGATGGCAATAGTCTGTATTTGGTCCGAATTGATGGGACCAACAAGACCGAAATTTATTCCGGAGTCATTAACGGAGAGCAATTTTTTGTGACACCAGATGGTAATAAAGTTATTATTAACGCTTCCTTTAAAAAAGACGCCACTTCCGAACTCTACGCCATTAGTTTAAGATAACAGCATGAACCATCAAAAATTCTGGCGGCAATTCCTGGGTAACCTCTTAATAATTAGCAGCTTACTAATTTTAGTGCTAGCCTGGGGCCCGATTATTAAATCTGAGTTGAATTACCAACTAAATAAATTGACCGGACATAAATTCTGTTTGCCAAGTGACAAAACTTGCTTGACCGGACAAAGTGACACATTAGGACAAAAGCCGTCCCCATTTAGCGCTTTAATCGGTAGATTGATAGTATCTACCCCCACTATTATTCAACCAATTAATCGCGAATTCGCGATAGTGATCGAAAAAATCAACGTTAACGCCCCTATTATCTCTAATGTTTCGGTAACCGATCCGGCTGCTTATAATAAAGCGCTGCGCGACGGTGTGGCTCAAGCCATTAACACCGCTGTGCCATCCGACCCTCGTGGCAACGTTTATTTATTTGCTCATAGCTCCCTGGATTTTTGGCAACTGGGGCAGTATGCGACTGTCTTTAATCTCGTCCGGAAATTAGAACAGGGTGACACCATTCACGTCTTCTACCATGGCTTTGACTATACTTACAGTGTTATTAACAAAGAAATCGTGGCCGGTTTTAACACCTACCCGCTTGACCGTCGAACGATCGAGCCTATTTTAACGATTCAGACCTGTGATCCACCGGGAACAACTTTGAACAGACTAGTGGTGACGGCAAAGCTAACCATGGTAAAATAACACTATGCCAACAATAATCACCGTCCCCGATAAAAGGTTAAGACTAAAGTCAAAACAAATTAAAAAATACGACGATACCGTTGACAAACTAATTGCTGACCTGAAGACGGCGCTAATTAACCACGAGGACCCCGAAGGTGTTGGCATTAGCGCCCCTCAAATTGGCGTGAATCTTCAAGTCTTTATAACTAAAAAAGTCGACGCTGCCGGTAAGCCTCTGGCCGGCGATGACGCTTTCCAAGTCTTTATAAACCCCGTAATCACAAAATACTCGAGCGATTTAAATTGGGACCATTTAAAACCGGAAGATCATTATTACGAAGGTTGCCTCTCCGTCCCCGGAATTTACGGTGAGGTGACACGGCCCTGGTCCATCACTGTGACCTACGATCAATTGACAACTTTGCATTGCCATGCAATTTTGTCAACAACGACCGTAGAGCTTAACGGCCTCCCGGCCATCTATTTTCAACATGAATACGATCATTTACAAGGCATTATCTTCACCGACCTCGTCCTTAAACAAAGTGGAAAACTTTATGAACTAGCAGAGGATGGGAATTTTAAGGAAATTTAATGGATTGACGATTTATCGATCGATCCTTTCAATCATCAATCGTTAATCGTTAATCCGATTCAGTAATAGCATTTTAGTTATGACAAGCCTTGTATTCTTCGGCTCTTCTAAATACGCCGCTTGTTGCCTTGACGCTATCATTAAAGACGGGCGTTATGAGGTTAAGCTTGTTGTGACCCAACCGGATGCACCCAGTGGACGCAATCAAGAAATGACAGAAACAGCTGTTTCCGAATTTGTCCGAACACTTCCAAATGATCCGAATATCAAATCGATCGATGATTCGGATAATTCGGAGAAATTCGGATTAATTCGGAAGATTAGCCTGTTAAAGCCTGCAACCTTAAATGACGAAGCGGTCATTAAAAATATTAAAGACGCAAAACCTAAAGTAGGAATTGTTCTCGATTACGGCTTGCTAATTCCTGCTGACGTAATGTCACTCTTTGACCTAGGCATTATCAATCTCCACCCCAGTTTGCTACCAAGTCACAGAGGCGCAATTCCAGCCCAGAGTGCGATCATTTGCGGTGACAAAACGACCGGCGTCACCCTCATAAAAATCAATGCTAAATTCGACAGTGGTGAGGTTTTAGCCCAAGTAGAGGAGGAGATAAAAAATGATGACACTCCTGTAACTTTATATGACCGTTTATTCGCAAAAGGTATCACTCTATTACTCGCAGTGCTACCTAAGTATATATCAGGTGAGATCAAGTTGACGTCTCAGAAACCATCAACTGAGCCTTACGAAAAGCGCTTGACTAAAGACAGCGGTCGCATTGATTGGACACAAAGTGACGAGGTCATTGAACGATTTATTAGAGGAATGACACCGTGGCCTGGGGCATGGACGACGCTGCAGGCGCTTCATGATTCGCCCTCAACCGATGACAACCAAAAAAACGATAAAACCGTCAAAATCCTCAAGGCCCACCTCAATGATTCCGGCACCCTCGCCATTGATCTGCTACAAATCGAAGGCAAAAATCCAATGAGTTGGAAACAATTTGAGGCTGGTTATTTAAAATGAAAAATAATTTCCCACAAGATTTTCTTTGGGGCGCCGCCACTTCTTCACACCAAGTCGAGGGCGGCAACGTCAATAATGACTGGTATCAAGCAGAACAGCAAGGACGCATCCCTAAAGCAGGGCTAGCCTGTGACTCGTATCACCGATTTGAAGGCGATTTTGACCTCGCTGCTTCACTTGGACATAACTGCCACCGCCTCTCACTCGAATGGTCGCGCCTGGAACCAACTGAGGGCCACTTTGATCAAGCAGAATTTGATCACTATAAAATCGTCCTTCAGTCTTTGCGCAGACATCACTTAAAGTCCTTCGTAACCCTCTGGCACTTTACAACACCGATATGGTTTACCCTGAGCTTGTCGAAGGGCTGGGAGAACAAACGTTCGGTCGAATATTTTCGACGCTACGCGGAAAAATGCGCCAGGGAATTTGGCGATTTAGTTGACTTTTGGGCGCCTTTTAACGAGACTACCATTTATGGTTTTGAGGGCTACCTTGAGGGCAAGTGGCCGCCGTTTAAAAAAGGCAATTATTTAAGCTGTCTACGTTTTATTTGGACGCAAATCAAAGCTCATAAAGCCGTGTATGAAGCAATAAAGAAGTTATTGCCAGAGGCCAAAGTCGGCCCCGCTATTAACTTTTGCTCTTTTGAACCATATCGACCGGGCAACCTTCTGGACTGCGCCGCCACTTGGCTCAACAGCACTCTTTATAACAAAGTAATGATGATTGCCACTAAAAATTACTCAGACTATATAGGATGCAATTATTATTTTCACAAACACGTCATGTTTAAACTCCGGGCGAGCAAGCTATTTTTGGCCGACAACATTCCCAATAGCCTATGGGTCAATGATCTGGGTTGGGAAATATATCCTAGAGGAATTTATGAAGTTTTGACGGATCTTAAAAGTTACGGCAAGCCGATTTATATCACAGAGAACGGGTTGGCAGATTCACATGACGTTAGTCGGAGGCGCTTAATTGAAGAAACTTTGACCTGGGTACAACAGGCGATGAGTGAGGGCGCAAATGTTCGAGGTTATATTCAGTGGGCCTTAATCGATAATTATGAATGGAGTGAAGGGTTTGGACCAAGATTCGGGTTGATCGCGGTCGACTACGAGCATGATTTAAAGAGGACGGTACGACCGAGTGCTCTTTGGTTTCGAGACAAAATATTGTCATTCCGGGCTTGACCCGGAATCCAGTAAAAGATTAACTAGCAACGACCTTCGTCCCCTTTAAACAAGAGGTGCAAATGCGTAATTTCTCGGTTTTAGTACCAGTATCTAAGGAAACAGTACGCAAATTAACCCCCCACTCGCGGTTGCTCTTAGGCCCTTTTCGGTGCCACTTGCCGCTATGACGGTGAATTCCGCTCTTATTACCCATTTTACCTTTACCGCAGAGATCGCAAATTCGAGACATAACAGGGCCTATTAAACCATACGGTAGCCGAAAGATCAACTCCTGGAAATAAAATAGAGTTGGCGTAAGATTAAAGTAATGCGGGATACTATCGATAAAAATGCAAACACTGAATTACTGGAGATGCTGCGTAACTTAAAGCAACTTGCCCTTAAAATCGCCTCTACTGAAAAATTAAAACCTAACAAGTCGAATCCACCAGCAACTATCGTAAAAAATGAGCCTTAAAGCAGATTTAGTAAAAAACGATACTATCGACGAAACAGCCCCTAAGTCAGAAGGTAGTCTAAACGAACCAACTTATGATTTTAAAGAGGTGGCTAAAACAATCACCGAAATTATACAGTTGTTGGATGATTGTGAAGCTAAGTATAGTGGAACTAAATCTTTGACCGGTGTTATTAAAGACCAGGCTAAAGTAATTGGGGCTCGTTTACTAGAAATAACCCAAACACCCAGTAGAAAAAGACAGGAACGCTTCCGGGAAGATTCCGTAAAACTAGAGGAAGCTTTGGGTATAACAGATACGTACAGCCGCACAAATGAGGCGTTGTTATTTATTGATCCACCATTTTTAAAAACCCTATCCTTAGCGGGAGTTCCCCACCCCGAAGAAGGATTTGGAATTGCCGCTTGGCAAAACTGGCTTAAAGCACGGGCGGAAGCCAGAAATACAGAAAATCTCGATTTGGCAACTGTCATGCACCTGCACGAGGTGGTCGCGGCCGGTTTAGGAGAAACGGTCGCCGGGAAAATCCGCCAAGAGGGGGCACTGGGTGGCGATTATACAGAAACAGGCACCGCCCTTCATTTAAAATCTCAGCAATTGCAAGCCCTAGCGGGCAACCCGTTATTAAAGATAAATACGCTCGGTGAAGAATCGGCAGGAGTATTAATCATTTACCCCAATGCTAAGTACCAAGAGTCGTACTCGGCTTGCTTGAAAACCTTACCTGAAGATGTTCAGCAGGCAGAAAAAGCTGTTTTAACCACGGAATCCTTAATTAAAGCGCTCCTTAAAGAAACTTTAAGCTGGTACGAAAATGAAGAGGCTAAATTAAAAGCCGATCTTGACCCCTCACAGCGAGAAAAAGATCTGCAGGTAATTAAAATAGCGGCAGAACTGCAGCAGCGAATAGTGTCAATTCACCCCTTTAGGGATGGTAATGGTCGACTGTCGCGCTTACTAATGAACTACGTTCTAGAAAAACATGGCGTAGCCCCCAGCATTATAGAGTTAGGCGATCAGGACATATTCTACACTCCCGAAGAATGGGCCAAACTTGTAGAGGAAGGTACCAACAAACACGAACGTCGCATTGTATTTCGAGCTGTTTTATAAGCAAGCCGGCCACAATTTAATGCCAAATACTTCCCGTCTAAATCACGAACAATGCCGAGAATATTTAGCCGAATTTAGTAAATCCGCCGCTGATTTTAAAGAGTGGTCTAGTGGAACTGCTAAAGTGGGAGTAGAACAGGTCAGTTTTGGCGGTTTAGCCAAAATTAAAGATATCGCTGCGGGCTACGATACTTCACCCAACGGGTGGCAACAATCTAACGAGCTGTATTACAGTAATATAAAGGTCTACCGCGGCGGTATTTGCAAAGACGTAACCGATCCGCACCAGTTTTTAGAGATGTTTGCCAGGCCAACGGCCTTTAACACCGCTTACCGACCATTAATGGAAGACGGATTGACCGCCCGGTCTTTGGAAAAACCGCAGTTAGCCACAATTGAACAGGCAGCCCAAGATTTTAACGCGGCTTTAATTTTAGACTACGCTATTGCCGGAGCTCACCCCGATCTAGATACGTTCGAATTTGGAAGTCGGAGAAATAACAGGAACCCGGTAATTATTTCGACAGAATTAGCAAATGAGTTCTTAAAAAGTAAAACGGTGGCCGGAACTTTACAACGAGAACAGGAGGTGTGGTTAAAAACAAAGGGTGACGTAAGTAGTGCAGCGGCAGAAGTCGAAGAAAAATTAGTGTTTAATGCCGGAATTAAAGGATCGTACATCGCCAGACTTTTAGAAACCCATTCCCGGGGAAATCCAGCCCACGTTTGGGCATCACCGATGGTTAGTACCTCTCAAAACAAAGAGTCGGCCCTTAAATTTACCATTGATGGCATTAAACCTAACATTGACGGAAGGAATCATGGTGAATACGGAGTACTGGTTACGGCGTCTCTGCCGAAATCTGGTTTTATAATTTGTAACGATATTAGAAAAGTGCCCGCCTTCCAAGGAGATTCTTATAGCTGGGATCTAAACAACGATGGTGGCGAAGAAGAGGTATTACTAAACGGCGGACTAGCACCCAACGCGATTCAGGAAATAACAGCATTAGAACCAGATGGCAAAATAGCCTGTATTATAAGAAGAATGTCTAATAACGAAATTGTGTATACCGAAAACAGCACCGGTAAATCAGAAATTTATGTAATAGACGAAACTGGCAAGCTGCGTCTTAAGCCTTAATTAGCTGGCGGAGTGCCGTAAATAGTAATTTTCGTCCCTACATCTTCTGGCGTGGGATAAGCGGCCCAGGTGCCCTCTTTATAAGTGGGATTAGTCCAGTAAAAAATCGTTTCTGCCTCGCTAGTTTTCATGTTAATGCAGCCGTGGCTCATGGGGTGCCCAAAGTTGCTATGCCAATACGTGCCATGCAGGCTAAAACCGGACCATTTGGAAACACTGTCATTATAAAAAAACTGGACGAAGGGAACGTTTGGTAAATAATAATAAGTTGACAGGGCTTTACTTCCCCCGGTCATCAACGTATATTTCGGCTTGGCCCAAATGGTAAATTCTCCGGTCGGCGTTTTGCCCCATAAGCCTGAAGAGATTAAGAAATCATAGACTTTCTTGCCGTCCTCAAAAGCGTAGAGACGCTGATTCGTTAAGTCGACTTCGATACGCTTAACAGTAGTGGGATTAAACGACGTGCTACTACCCAAAACTAGATTTTGAGGAGCCACTGCGAGAAGCGATTGACCGGAAACAGCCACACCATGCCAGATAGCTGGATCGGCTGTAGCATCAAACTGACCGCTTAAGCGGCTGGGATCAATGGGGTTTTGAGCGGAAGACAGGTCGTGTGCGGTAATGCCGGCCGCCACGGCCGTTACAAATAGGAACGAAAAGACGTATAAGACGAGCTTTCGGTCGAACATAAGCTATTAGATACAGACTATATAATTAAAAATAAAATGCAAGAATCTAATTTTAAATTTGAAAAATCGTTTAGTAAAACAAAAACAACCGATGTTTGAAACATTAAAAATTTAATATTGAATTCAAATTTCAAATTGTAAATTTCAAATTAAATCTAAGGTATACTGAATTCGTGATAAACCCTTTTGTTACAAAGCTCTCCCGCATTTTTAATACCAAACAATTCAAAATAGCCACCGCCGTCGTTGCTTTATGTTTCTGGGCCGCCACCCCTTTTATATACCTGCACCCCAAGAACTTTTTAAAACTGGGCTATTTAGGCATTTTTGCCTTTAATTTATTCGGCGGCGTTGGCACCGTCATCGCCCCCGCTTTAGCCCGTCATTCCAACATACTATTATTGGCGTTGGCTACAGCCTTCGGTATGAGTTTAAATGACAGTGTCGCCTACCTCATAGGACTTGGGGGCGAGGTCATTTTGCCGCACACACAAAGGGCTGACCGGATCTTCAGCATCATTAAAAGATATGGCATGATTGGTCTTTTTTGCTGGTCTTTGATACCACTGCCTTATGACATCATTGGCCTGATCGCCGGCTACGTCGAATTTCCCTACAGAAGATTTTGGGTCGCCACGTTTTTGGGAAAGTTTGTGAGGTTTATGATTATTGGAATCGTCGTCAGACTCGTACTTCACTAATTACTAGAGCGAATTGACAGTTTACGTCTATAGACAAAATTTGTCACAAGTATTTCACCCCTTGCTTTTTTGCCTCCGACGAAACTACAATAGGCTCCGTGCGAACTAAGTTTCTATTTGTGACCGGTGGCGTGATTTCGGGCCTAGGCAAAGGCATTACCACCGCCTCCATTGGTCTTCTCCTTAAGTCTGCCGGTTATAAAGTCTCCGTATTAAAAGTCGACATGTATTTAAACGTTGACGCCGGCACCATGAATCCCCTGGAACACGGCGAGGTTTTTGTAACCGAAGACGGCTTGGAAACCGATCAGGATTTAGGGCATTATGAGCGTTTCCTCGGCCAGAACTTAGGCCGACGGAATTATTTGACCATGGGCCAGGTCTACTGGGAAGTGCTAAATAAAGAACGACGGCTGGAATACGGCGGCAAATGCGTGGAAGGCCACATTCACATTCCCGAACACATCATTAGTCATATTAAAGAGACCGCCCGACTTGATAAAGCTGACATTATGCTGATTGAAGTTGGCGGGACCGTTGGCGAGTACCAAAATATCTTATTTTTTGAAGCCATTCGTCGCTTTAAACAAGCCAATCCTAAAGATGTCTTTTTAGCCCATTTAGTCTTTCTAATGGTTCCCGAATTCTTAGGCGAAATGAAGACCAAGCCGGCCCAGGCTTCCATTTATGACCTTTACGCCTTAGGATTGCAGCCAAACTTTGTGATCTGCCGCAGCGCCGTTCCCGCAGATGCTAAAAGGCGCCGTAACATCGCCTTTAACACTGGTGTTAAGGAAGAGAACATTGTTGCCGCCCCGGATGTGAACACTATCTATAAGATTCCCTTGATCCTTAAAGAACAAGGGTTAGACGTCAAACTGCAGCAGGAGATGGGTTTAAAAGTTAGGGTGACGAAGACTCACGAGTGGGAAAAGTTTGTGGAGCGGGCGCTTGATGGCAAGAAAGAGATCCGAATTGCGGTCGCTGGCAAATATTTCACTTCCGGCAATTTCTGTTTGGAAGACTCTTACGTTTGCGTCATTGAAGCGATAAAACACGCCGCCTGGGCCCACGATTTGCGACCGGTGATTAAGTGGTTTGACGTGGAAAAGATGGAGAGTGACGCTGCTGGCAAACTGTCTGCAGAATTGCTAACGTACGATGGTATCATTGTCCCACAGGGCTGGGGCAGCCGTGGCGTGGAAGGAAAATTAAAAGTTGTGGAACTGGCTCGCCAGAATAAGATCCCTTATTTAGGTTTGTGCTTTGGGATGCAAATGGCCGTCATTGAGTACGCCCGCAATGTGCTGGGATTTAAAGACGCGAATTCCGAAGAAGTTGACCCAAAAACAACCCATCCCGTCATTCACCTCATGAATACCCAAAAAGAGAATCTGGACGCTAAGAAATACGGTGGCACGATCCGGCTTGGCGCTTGGCCCTGTAAGTTACAGCCGGGAACACTTTTAGAAGCCGCCTATCAAAAGTATGGTGACCCCAAGACGGTGACAGTGCAAGAGCGCCACCGTCATCGCTATGAGTTTAATAATGCTTACAAAAAAGAACTGTTAGCCGCTGGTTTAGTTATTGGCGGGCTTTCTCCAGACGGCAAATTAGTGGAAGCGATCGAATTGCCGCGTGACAAGCATCCGTTTTTTGTAGCGACCCAATATCATCCAGAGTATAAATCAAGACCCCTAACCCCACACCCTCTCTTTTTAGCTTTCATTAAAGCTTGTGCAAAATAACAATTTGAGGACCGACCTATTTTTCAGGGGCTTGAATGGCTTTGAGATCTTGAAGACTTGCCAAAACATCAGCGTTAAAATGCATTCTGACGTCAGTTAGTCGTGGCTGATACGATGAATTGCGATTTTCGGGGACTTCGATTTCTACTGTCACCCCGGGCAAATTCGGTGATTGTTTTTCCCAAACTTCTAATCTATTTTTAGGGGCCAATTTATTAGCGACGTTAAGATCGGTACCCACAAAACTACTTTCGAAATTCTTCCAAGTGTCTACTTTATTAGCCTCCACCACGCGCAGTTTATCCAATAAATTGTAGCAGACAACCGGCGGCATAAAAGGGGTGCTGTGTTTTCCGCGACTCATTAACTCCCCTAAACTTATACTCGACCACTCATCACGAGCTATTATGTCATCTACTCCTGTTCGAGAAGCACCACCGCGACCATCCGCACACTCTCCTAGATATTTTACACTTGGGGACGTCCTATACCAATCAAAACCCTCCTCTAAATGAAGGTCTTGAAATATCTGTGCCAACTCAGTTTTATAATCCGGTAAACTTTCTTCTCGAGGAGCTTCGTTAGGATTTGTCATATAACTACTTTGAATCGCCACGATTAACTTGTCAAGTAGAAGATTTTAAGTCCCGCAACGTTCAAAAAACTAAAGCCCCTCGCAGCAAGCTGCGAGATGTCTTCTTTTCTGATTTCGCTTAATCATAAAATAAAGCCCTAGTTGTTGCAAAATGCCAACAAAAAGGGCTTTTCCAAACTATAGAAAAACGAAAATCAGGGCTGGGACTTGCAAGAGCAACAAATATGCGGCGTAAAGTAGAGCCTCAAACATAAATACCAATGTCCAAAAACCAGCTGATTTTTTCGACTTCAACATGCGATGCGTTGACATAACTACGACCGTCAACAACGCACAGAAGCTCAAGATCACCATGGCTAAGACGACTAGTTGCGCGGCTAAATGCGGATCCATTTTTACTCTCCTCTAATTCGGGTGTAATACTCATTTAGCGTGGGTGAAATGGCATCTTTAGCTTGCAATTGCGCTCTAAACCTCTAAACTTTCAAAATGCTTCTTCAAACTTTCCATAAATCCAAAAAAACTACAACCGAAGATGCCCAAAATGTTCTGGT
>JAPLWK010000005.1:0-2353 GCA_026396615.1 candidate division WWE3 bacterium
TCCACGAATCCCATTCCGAAGGTGGAGATGCAATATTTAGTATCAGTTGAGTAATCCTTTTAAATTAGAGGAATGCCGTAGATGATAAATATGATCATGGCCAGCCAGAGGGCGGCGGTGGCAAAGAGAGTTTTATCGGTTATCAGCGTATTTTCGGGGTACTCGCCTTCTTTTCTTTCGTAAATTAAGTACATATAACGAGCTAGGGCGTAAAAGACGATTGGAATCGTCAACATTAACCAGTTCGGTCTTGATAGTGTCGTTGGGAGGACGGTCGATAGGGTCTTGCTAAACTGCCGAATTCCAGCGGAGTAAGTATAAAAAGAATAGGTAATGAAGGCCGCTCCGAAAGTAAGAGTTAGATATTTATCGATTAAAAAGGCGGGGTAGTCTTTAAGGACTTTGCGAGTGGCGCTCATTTGTTGAGTCGTTTCGGCCTCAATTAAATTCACTTCAGCTCGGCGCTTGGCGAAAGAAATAAATAAAGCGGTGAAAATCGTTGTTAAAATTAGTAAAGCAGAAATGGAGGTATCAGCGATAAAACTGCCGGCAAAAACCCTTAATACGTAGCCGCCTGATAATGTGAGCACATCAATCACCGGTAATTTTTTTAGCCACAGATCATAAGCTGTCATCATTAACGTATACACTACCGCCATCATAAAAAAGCCCTTATCTAAAAATAGGGCGGCCGTAAGAGCAGTTAAGGTTAGAATAATGAACATTATTTGGGCGTTTTGCAGGCTGATTTTTCCGGCGGCAATTGGCCGATTCTTTTTAATTGGGTGTAGGCGATCGTTAGGGGCGTCAATTAAATCATTAAGAACGTAGATGCCGGAAGAAAGGACGCAAAAAACAATGGCCCCTAAAGCCACCCGGCCAAAATAATGGAGATCGAACAGCCGACCGCCAAAAACAATAGCTAAAAATAAACTGCCGTTTTTAAGCCATTGGCGAACTCGGAGAATCTTGTAGTAGGGACTGTTATGAAGAGTCTTAATTCGTGTCAGAATTTTTCGTAAGAGGTTAACCACGTGCCTATTATATCAATATGTCATTCCGAACGCTACGATTTTGGGTCAAGTAATAACTTAATTTTCAATTTGAAATTCTAAATATACGCTCGCTCGGCTCGCTACCAATTATCGTGACGATAATTGTTGAAAATGCTTAAAAATTGAATTCAACAATTTGCCACAAATTGGTAGTGAACAAAGTGAACGTTTATTTTAAATTGTAAATTTCAAATTATAACAATTACTGGATTTCGGCTCCGGGGCCGGAATGACGTTTTGTTTTCCCAGCTGTATAATATCTTTCACTACACACTATGCTGTTAACATTTCACACTTTAGCCGGCGCGGCGATTGCCTCCCAGGTCCAAAGTCCTCTGGTGGCTTGGCCTCTGGCTTTTACTTCCCACTTTGTATTGGATTTAATGCCACACTGGGATTTTTTTACGAATGGGGTTCGTTTAGATAAATTAGTGAAGACAGCGATTGCCGGCGATGTCATCTTATCGTTTTTGATCGGAATCATCTTTGCTGTCAAAACTCCCGGAAATGCCTTCAACATCCTGGGAGCCTGTTTTCTAGCTTGTCTCCCAGACATTTTGGAAGCGCCGCACTTTTTTATGAAACATGAACCATGGTGGACGAAACTGGATCTTAAAATTCAACACCGGTTTCACCACAAACTCAAATTGCCGTGGGGTCTTTTTCTCCCCGTCGTAATAACTGGGGTATCTTTATTTTTCCTTTTAAATTAGTTAAAACCACCAAAGAAGCCACCAAAATTCCTAAAGTCATCACCGCCAAAGTTTTTACTTGCCCGGAGGTAAATACCGCCACTACCCCCAAAATTCCAGTGGCTAGCCAATATAAAATAGCAATTTGGGGTTGGCTGTAACCGGCATCCAATAATTTGTGATGCAGGTGCCCGCGATCCCCCCAAAACGGTGACTTCTTTAATGAAACTCGACGAATAATAGTCGCCACGGCGTCTAAAAATGGCACCATAACAACCAAAGTCGCAGTTGCTACTTTCGACCCTGTCATCACAGATAAACTAGCTAGCACCAGCCCAACGGCCGTCGCCCCAAAGCCCCAGAGCATTTTACAAGGGTTCCAAGTCGCTGGTGTCAAACCTAAAGCAGCGCCAGCAGCGATGGCGGCAATCCGAGTGGTTTGAATTTGATTATGATCTCCTGGAATCAGTCGCAAAGCTAATATCGCAATAAATAAAGCGGTCAAGCCAGCCACTCCTGAGAACTGCCCGTCTATGCCGTTACTCCACGACAGCAAATTACTAACCCACAGAATCCAGAGAATTGTGAATAAATCGGTAATGATAA
>JAPLWK010000005.1:2377-15079 GCA_026396615.1 candidate division WWE3 bacterium
GATAAAAGTGGAGCCACCTAAAAATTGGGGCAAATTTAATCGCAAGGAATCTAAATGAACGATTCCAAAAGGAGTGGCGAAAAATTTTAAACCAATTCCAGAAACAGCGACGACTGCTGCCCCTAAAGCTAAAATTCCAAAACGGACGTAAGGGTTAATGTCTTTTTTGTCGTCAATAAGCCCGAGGCCGGTGTACAGTAATAATCCAAAAACAATGCCCCAGGGAATTTGATCAATCGGAACTATCACCAGCATAGCCAGTAAAAAGGCCCCACTAAAAGCTAAACCTCCTGCTCTGGGTGTTGGTTTTTTAAGCAACATGGCGGGGTGTTGATGAGTTTTAGGATCGTCTACAAAACCAAACCTTTTAGCAAGTGCAATTACCGGATAACTCAGCAACCAGGAGCAAATACCGGCGATGGCCAGTGGTAAAAAAATGTTCTTAAAATCGATAAAAGCGGTGGGCCAAAAAGAGGTAACGCTGCTAATAATTTTAACCTCCGAGGCCAGTAATAAAACACAAATACCTAATGATAGAAATTTTGTTTCCGAGGCCCAAGTTCTAAAAAATAAATTAAAGACTAGTAAAATTAAACCTAAAGCCGGCAGCGTAAAAAGTAAATATTTATTGGCTAATTGCAGTTCTCCCCAAGGCAAAGTGTAAAAAAACGGCACTAAACTCGGCAAACTCGGAAGACTGGCAATAGTTAAAACGACCATGGCAATGACTATTAATCCGGCGATAATCTCTGGCAGATTTAGTTTTTTCATTTCTTAAATTGCCTCTCTTTATTCGTCACTTTATAATTTAAATACTTACCGATAGCGAGTCTGGTTTGAGCATCGAGGGCCGGCACAGTGCCGTAAGTAATAATTAAAATTGGAGTAAGAATCCATTGAAATAAAACGCCTATTTTACGCAGTAGTCCCCAGTTGGCCGGCTTTGGTGGTGCCAATTTTGCTTCCGCCCAAATATTAACGCTTAAGCCAACTAGCGCAATCGTTAAAATAAGGCTTGAAAGTTTAGGAAAGTTGTAACCCATTACCGTTTGTTTAAAGTAGGGGTTTAAAAGTGGTAGCAAAATGCCGCCGAAAGTGACTATAAAGCCCATGGCCGCCCAGGTTACATTAGATTGAATTATAAAATAAAAGCGATCCAAGCGATCTAAAATCGGCATCTCTTTTTTGATTAACATATTTTTGGCTACAACCGGTAGATGCTCCACCCCGTAGGCCCAGCGTTGATACTGCTTATATTGGTTTTTATACGTCGTCCACACGGTTTTATCCTGCACGGCATCGGCCGAAATAGAAACATAGTGCGGCAGCACTTTATAGTCACCATTAAAAAAGTAATAGGCTCGCCAAAAGAAGGCTGAGTCATCATTAACCACGTCAAGTGGCCAGAAACCCATTTCGATCACCGGCTTTAAATTAATCGTCATACTGGCGAAATTCATATATTTATTGGAAGTGACCATTTCTGACAATTGCCAAAAAGCCGTGGTTACAGCGTTAAGGCGCATCGGAGCAATCGTTTGCCAATAATTATTATTGTATAAAAATACTCCGGTATAGCTTCTTTTGTCACGTTCGGCTGCCGGAATCGTTAAATAGCGATAAACCGCGGCCGCTAAAAAGCGAGGGTGCACGCAAAAATCGCTATCCAGAGTCGTCAAAAGTATCTTTTCGACCGGAATTTGGTTGTATTTAAGAAATTCTTTAATTGCATAGGTGCGGTTGCTACCCGGCCCCGCTTGCTCACCAGCGGCGACGACGTGGTCGGTAAAAATTAATTTTCCGAAAATAACGCCATATTTAGCCAGTAATTTTTCTTTAATATCGGCAATTCGGACTTGATCATCGCGGGCCTCAAAGCCCAAAATTACTATTATTTTGTCTTTGGGGTAATCCAGTTCCATTAAAGCTTTAAAAGTGGATTCCATGATTTCCAAACCCTCTTTGTAAGTGGGAATTACGAACAAGTTATAAATACTATTTAATTCATCTGGAAATTCGGTCTTAAGTCTTTGGTGCCAATCGATACTTTCGGCCTCTTTCATGCGGTGGTAGCCAATTAATACTCCGGCCGAAATGCGAAGGCTGCGATACATCCAGTACATATCCATAAATAAAATGGCGTAGGCGACGGCGGCGGGAATTCTTAAAGATAGTATAAAAGGCGATAGAATAGCCGCCCAGGCCAAAACCCCCGGCAAAATCTGGAAAAAACGCTTAAAAGCGGGATAATGATTGTTAATAAACCTTTCCATAACAGCTTAAATCTGCGTGTCCTATTCTACCATGTTGTAAAATAATAAACTTTCGATCAAGATAGAAGCTGTGAGTTTAGGGTCGCATTTTTTGCCAAAACCGCACCCATCTAAATACGGTCATCATCGGCGGGCAAATCTATTAGGTTTGCCAGCCTTAGCTTCTTACGCCCTCTTTTTAGTGGGCTTGGTTTTTAGTGTCTCGCTGATTGGTCGCATTATTCCAAACGTCCTGGGCTTTGCAACCAGTATTAACATTACCGATCTTCTAACCGATACTAATGGTGAAAGACTCAAAAATAACCTATCTACTTTGGTCATAAATGACGCCTTGAGTAAAGCGGCGGCGGCGAAAGGGGCCTACATGTTTGCCCATAACTTTTGGGCCCACGTGGCACCGGATGGCACCACTCCCTGGTATTTCATTTCTAATTCCGGTTACGATTATCAGTACGCCGGCGAAAACTTGGCCCGGGATTTTAATGATAGCCAGGCGGTCGTGACGGCCTGGATGAATTCACCTAGTCATCGAGAAAACATGCTTAATTCTCATTACACCGATATTGGCTTTGCGGTGGTTGATGGGAAGCTGGATGGCGAAGATACCACGCTCGTCGTGCAAATGTTTGGCAAGCTCCGCACCGCTAATTACCTATCACAAGCTTTGCCGGAAGCAGCTGCTACTAAAGTCGATGTTACTCCTATTAATAGTAGTCTTAATAGTAGTCGACCGGTTCCGTCAGCAGTTCCTCTTGTTTCAGTGACCTCTAATAACCCGCAAATTTTGCCAGCCTTTGCGGTCCAAAACGCCTCGAAGTCAATTGCCATTGTCCTCGGTGCTTTTCTGACCCTATTGTTTGCGATTGACGGTATTTATGTCTGGCGCCGCGGTCTCCTGCGGATTTCCGGCAGTACCTTGGCGCATCTCGGTTTGCTGATCCTCGCTATAATAGGAATTTGGTTTACCTCGGCGGGAGCAATTACTTAAGTTATGACCACTAAAATGCGGCTTCTAAATCATCTCTTTTTACTTTGTGTCTTCCTGGTTGGCGGTCTGCTATTTTGGCACTGGCGCTATTTTCCTACTTGGCAATTTTTGGTTGTTTGCGGTGTTGTGATAATATACGTATTCTGGGGAATTTGGCATCACGCCTGGGAAAAGCGCCTGGCCATCCCCGTCATTTTAGAATATGTTTTCGTGGGAGCTTTAGTAATTCTCATGTTTGCTTTGGCTTTAAATATTCATTTTTAGTAATTTATGAAATTAGTTGTCATCGCTACAACCTACAACGAGAAAGATAATATAGAATCTTTTGTAACAGCGGTCATGGAAGAGTTAACGAAGATTCCAATGGAGAGTTGCTTGCTGATTGCCGATGACGAGTCACCGGATGGTACTGGTGATATAGTTAAGTCGCTGCAGGCTAAGTATCCTAGTCTTGCTTTATCTTCCGGTCCTAAATCCGGTCTTGGCAATGCTTATAAAAGAGCGACTGCGTATGCCATCACTGATCTCTCGGCAGACTTGATTGTAACCATGGACGCTGACTTTTCCCATGCGCCTTTCGATATTCATCGCTTGGTGGAAGCCGTTGTTAAGGGATCAGATCTAGCAATTGGGTCACGTTACGTTGCCGGTGGGGCCATTCCAACGGATTGGGGTTGGCATCGGAAGTTACTGAGTGGTTTGGGAAACGTGGTTGTTCGTATTTTGTTTGGTACTTGGCAGGTTCATGAATACACGACTGCCTTTCGGGCCTTCACTGTTGTTCTCTGGTCCAAACTTGACCACACCAAAATCGACTTTGTGGACAATACTTTTTTACCGGCTTTTGTGTACGAAGCTAGTCAACAAGGCGCAAAAATAGTTGAAATACCTGTTATTTTTAAAGATCGCGTCGCCGGTGTTTCCAAAATTGAAATTGGTTCCTACGCCCCTCGGCTTTTTAAATATGCTCTTGGCGTATTCTTCCAGCGTTTGACCGGTCACTAACTTATGACTATTTCCCCTTTAATTTCCGTTGTTCTCCCGGCCTACAATGAGGCGGAAGCGATTACTAAAAGTTTGGGAAAGATAGAGGAGTATTTAAACAGTCAAGAATATTCGTGGGAGATTATCATTGCTAATGATGGGAGTAGCGACGCCACGGCATCCAGGGTCACTGAATTTATTGCGGACAAGCCAGCATACCAATTATTAAATCTTGCACATCGTGGTAAAAGCGCCGCGGTTTGTAGCGGGGTGGCGGCCGCCAGCGGCGAATATATCCTCGTCACCGATGTCGACTTAGCTGTCCCTATTTCCGAACTAAAGCGTTTTATGCACTGGGCGGTTGAAGAGAAGTGCGATGTTATCTCGGCTTCCAGAGAGGGTAAAGGGGCGACTCGAGTGGGGGAGCCTTATTATCGGCATTTTGTGGGCCGAATTTTTAATTTATTAATTCAGATTTTAATTTTGCCGGGAATTAGTGACACTCAATGCGGTTATAAATTATTTTCTAAAAAAGCCGTGGCCGCTATTTTTCCGCGCTTGTTAGTCTATGGCCGCGATAGTCCTAAAGTTGATAAACCTTTCTTTGGAGCTTTTGAAGTCGAAGTCTTATTTCTGGCTCGAAAACTGCGTTTAAAAGTCAAAGAATTGCCAGTCATTTGGACTTTTTCACCAACTCGACGTTTTAATTTTGTTGGTAATTCCTGGCGGATGTTTAGGGATATCGTTAAAATCAGAATCCTCTATTTGAAACGACTTTATAAGATTTAAAAATATAATTAACGTAGGGGTGGGATTCATCCCGCCCTCGGCCGGATTGAATCGAGGGCGAGGCATGCCTCGCCCCTACGTTATTGCAGCATCTGGAATGACATGGAGAAAGTATTGACACTCTAATAAATATGCCGTAGCTTTAAATATACACCTATGTTTCACTCCTTAACTGCCTACAGGGAGTTCGTTACACCGTCAAACCTACTTAGCCATTTATGTTTGGCCCCAAATTTGGGGTCTTTATTATTTGTCGATTTTAAAGGAGGTGAAAAAATTAATGACTAAAATTAAATTTGGAATTTTAGGTGGAGTGCTGGCTTCATTAATTACTATTTCACCATCTTTTGGGGCGGTAATGATGTTGCAGGGCACTTCGCTTGATTTACAAGGAACGGTAAATGAAGATGCGATAATTACTTTTAAGAATGGGGCGGCCGAGATTCGCCAAGATGGCGTTTTTTCCGTAACGGCTGACGATAAAATTAAGCTGGAAGCGGGAACTGGCAAGGGGGTTGAGGTGTCTCATAACATCCTTAAGTTTGCGACTGACGATAAGAGTTTAGCTAAATATGGTGATCCTACCATCGACTTTACTCGAAGCGGTAGCAAATTAACCTCCGAAGATAACTCCGTAAACCTGGAAACCGATAAGACTATCAAGTTGGTTGGCGATACTGTTCGAGTGGATCATAACTATTTGGCTTTCGTAAACGATGCCAAGTATCCTACTCCTACAATCGACTTCGTTCGCGAGGGTGCCAAACTCACTGCTAATGATGGTTTAAAGGTTGAGGGTAGCAAGGGGTTAACGGTTGACGGTCCTCTAACTGTGAATGGAACTCAAACGATGACTGGTAATCAGCACGTCACTGGGACTTTACAGGTGGATGGCGCGTCTACGTTGGCGGCTGTTTCTTCAGCAGGAACGATCGACTTTACAGGAGCAACCATTAACATTGGTAACGCTTCTTCAGTAGTGACGGTTAATTCCACTACTTGGAAAGCTACGGCTGGTGCTCTTACCGGTATTACCGGTATTACGATGGGAGCTAGTAATGGAAACTTCTTGCAGAACGGATCTGGAACCTTTGGGACTGGAATTGGTGCGGTGTCTCTAAATGGAAACACCACTATGGCTAACAGTACAACGTTCGCGGCGAAGGGAATCACTAATTCCGGCGTGTACACACAGTCAGGTACTAGTGTTAACACCTTTACTGGGGCGACGACCTTTTCGCCAACCCTGGCCTCCGCATCTACTGTTGTAAACGGTACCACCGGAACTCCAGCTACTGCTCTAAAAATTGAACAGCCTGGTGCTGCAACAGCAGTCTGGATTGACGGGACGGCGACTAGCGCTTCATATGATCAACTTATGTTGGTGGAAAATAACTCGCCAACTCTTACCACATCCGCTGGCGTTACAATCGAGAATGGGTTGGGTGGTAATATGACCCGTGGTCTTGAGTTTGTTGGGGCAATGGGCTCAGACATCAAGTTACAAAACGCCGAAACGATTGATAACGCTGTTAACGGTACAGTACTTGTTACGGCTCCTATTACCAGAGCTTCAGCTGCTTTACAGGCTGCTGGGTTACTTACTGGTGAGTTAGGTCTAACTGTTACTGGTGCTACAACAAATCTGAACGCTTCATCCAACTTTGGAACAAACATCAACACCGGTTCTTCAACCGGTACGGTGACCATTGGTGGAACGGCTGGGAACACAATTGACATTGGTACAGACGACACTACGGCGCAAACGATTGCGATTGGTAGTTTAAAGGACACAACGTCCTTTACTGGAGCCAATTGGTCTATCGCGACTACTGGTGTGGCAACGCTCGCTTCTGCCTCTAAGATTGGCGGAACGACGATTACTACTAAGGCAGGTACATTCACAACTGATATCTGTGCTAGAGCAGGCGACTTGGGTATAGACTACACAAACGGAGACATTTATGTATGTACCGCTGCGGGAGGAACTGGAATTTGGAAACTTGTAACCAAAGCTCCATAGTATAGTAATAGATTGTTGGTTTATCAGATTCTACGTTGTTAGGGCCCCGCGGCCGCGGGGCTCTTTGGTAAAAACACTTAAAATTTAAGGAGGTGAAATCAGGATGTTAAAAATATTTATTGTTTTTGTTCTATTCTTAGGAATAGGATTACTGTCAAGAGCAACAGTTTTTGCCGATGACACTGCAACTGTTGCCGCCACAGTTCACACAGAAGTTGTATCAATAACAACTAATGTTTCAAAACTAGATTACGGTCTTATTCAGTATGGTTATGATAGCGATTTAATCGATTCTGTAACGATCACAAATAGTGGGAATGTTGCAGAGGATTTTGACGTTAAGGGGAGTGATGCGACAGAAAGAACAAACCCGAGTAAGATTTGGAATTTAGTTACTGGTAGCGTAGGAGTAAACTCATTTGTTCATGATTTTTCTCTGAGCGGATCTACGTACACTCAAATTAACAAATCTACATTTACTCCGGTTTCAAGTAATATAAATTCTGGAGGTAGCACTTCAGATATCCACATGAAATTAGTTGCTCCTTTAGCAGGGAGTTATTCTGGTACGTTTGACACAAATGTTTATTTTAGAGCAACTAAGCATACATAAATTATGGTTAATTTAAAACCTTTTATTATTGCCCTGTTATTTTTAGGAATCGGTTTGCTTTTTAGAACAGCGGTTTTTGCTGACGATACAGCTACCGTTACGGCGACTGTACATACAGAGCTTATATCTGTTTCCACTAGCGTAAGCTCTTTAGACTATGGTTTGATCCGTTTTGGTATGGCAAACGACTTACCAAATCCGTTATCCATGAGTAATACTGGTAATGTGGCCGAGAACTTTCAGATAATCGGTAGTAATGCTGTCGAAAGGAACGACCACAGTAAGGTTTGGGTCCTTAACAGCAATTCTGGTGGAATAAATGTTTATAGAGAAGCTTTTTTCAACGATGGTGTTGGTGCAACGCCGCATTATTTTTCGGCGGATAGTTATATGTCAATCGCCAACAATGTTAGTCCATCTGGAAATGTCTCATTATATGCGATGAAGTTGGAAGCACCATCAGCAGGTAGCTACTCCGGTATTTTTGATACTGCTATTTATTTTAGAGCGACGAAGGCGGTTTAGTGAGATTTAATAGAGTGTTATAATATTTCTATATGGAGCTGGCTGGTTCTGTTGGCGGATTATCTAAAAATCAGAAAATAATTGGCGGTGGGGTTTTGGTTTTAGTGGCTGTAGTTGTGACTGCAGCCGTTTTGTATTTTAACGGCACTTTTGATGGTTTATTAATAAAATATGGTTTAAAAGATTACCCACTGCGTTCGGCGCTGACGCTGGACCAAGTGCTTAAGGTGGCGACTCCCAGTTACAGTTTGCGATACCCTGGGTCGTGGGGCACTGATTATAAAGACAACGTCGTTAGCATTTATTCCAAGGAAACGGGGGCTAAAACTTCCGGTGAAAGTCCGGCCGGGATCTTGGCGCGACCGTGGCTTCTAGCTGACAAAGAGAATGCTTCGATGTCCGATATCGCTAACTTGTGGCGGCAAAAATTGCAGCTGTCGTATCCCGGCGTCAAAATACTGACCGAAAGGGAGATTAATGTTAATAGTAAAGAGGCCTATTATTTCGATATTTTATATTCCGAGGATAAAAATAATTTAAGCGGCGGTAAAAATAGTTTTCACGCTTACTCTTATATCATCCGCGACGGAAAATATTTGCACCAGATCCTCGCGACTTCCTTTGATTCCTTGTGGCCTCTCTACAAGAATACCCTCACCAGTATTGCCGAAAGTTTCCAATCACCTTAAAAATATAATCCATGCGGTCTGTAAAGTTACCAAGATTTAGCCTCTTAATAATTGTTGTCTTTTTTTCCTTAGTGATGGGTAATGTTTCTGTATCGTCAGCCTCGGTCGGAGCGGGAGTAGGAGCGGGCGAAATAATTGTGACCCAAAAGCTGCTGCCGGGAGGGGTTTATTTGCTTCCGGCCTGGCCTATTTTAAATACTGGGGACACTGCTGGCACTTATAAATTATTAGCTGAGGGTTTTGATCCCAAGTGGATTTCGTTTACGGAAAATAATATTAAGTTGGCACCAAACGAACAAAAATTGGTTAAAGTGTACGTAAACTTGCCGTTATTAGCGGCCGAGGGAGTTTACAATGGCTACTTGGATAATCAATTAATTCCGTCGGGGCCGGTGGGGATGGGCCCTACGGCGGCCACTAAATTGCGTTTTACTGTTGGGCGCAGTCCCGGGGTCCTCGGGGCGGCCACTCAAAGAGTTTATACTTGGTATACGTTGAATCGAAGGTTACTTATATTATTGTTTTTGCTTACGGATCTGGTTATCCTCTATATAGTTGCCAAAAAATATTTTAAGTTTACGATTAGAGTAGAGAGTAAGAAAGAGACCCCGAAAATGCCGTGAAAAAATTAATTGCCCTATTTATATTAGCGTTTTCGGTCCTATCAACAAGGCCTGTTTTTGCGTCTTCTGATTTAATAAAACGCTGGGAATTCCAATTAAGCGGTGTTCTTAGTAATGACTTGCAACGTTCTTCGCCGGTTGCTGATAGCCTGGGCAATGCTTACGCCGCCTCTCGAACTCAAATTATCTCAATTGACTACTATGGTAATAAACGCTGGGAAGCCACCGCCGGTGCTATTTACCCTCAACTTCAAATAGCCGGTGATAAACTAATCTTCGCCAATGGCGATATGAATGGCAAGATCACCGCGCTCAACAAAGATACTGGCGCTAAGCTTTGGGAAAGTGTTTTGGATCCAATCAATTTTATTTATATAACCACCGCCCCAAAAGTATTCAATAACAAGGTTTACGTTACTTACCAACGAAACGGAGACGGCAAAACATACGTTGATATAATGAACCTAGCCGATGGGAAGAGTAAGATAGATGTGGTTTTGGCAAGTTCGCTCCATACTTTTGCGTTGCTCCGAGGCGATTTGGTTGTTCCTAATTTGGCCAGTTCCGCGGCCCGCTTATACGGCGTCGATAGCAATAACGCTTTGTTTTCAATTAGTAAAAGTGAGTTATCGGTGAATTCGGAAAATGTCGCTCTCGACCAACCCACCAAAGCCTTGGCCGTATCCGGTGACGACAGTAGTGTTGCCGTGGCCGCCGATAATTATTTAGCTTTTATAAAAGTGATTAGTGGCGGTCGGTTATCGACAGCCAAGTTGGCGCCAATCAATTTAAAAACAACAATTAACTCTTTAGGACTTTTTAGTGGTGATCAGATATTTGTTAATACGTTGTCGTCAAGTGCCACTCCGGCAGCTTTAGTCGCTATTTCAAAAACTCAGAACAAGGAGTTGTGGCGAAGCAACCTGCTACTTGGCGTCAAAACTCTTCCGGCCATTACCGACAAAAATTTGATTGTTGCAGTTTCTGATAACCTTTATTTTTACAATAAAGATACTGGCAGTGTGGTTCAAACCATTCCGCTTGGAAATATTAATAGTAATAACTTTTCCGGCCCCGCCACCTCTGGAGTTTTTACTTACATTGTTACTAAGGATGGCAAGTTGACGGCGTTTGGTCCGCCGGCGCCACATCATCCGGTAATTTTAATTCACGGTCTTGGCGGTAATCCGGCGGATTGGGAAGATGGCGGCAACAAAGATGGTCTTAAGAAGCGGTTACTTGCAAAATATCGCAGCGATCAGCCGGATTATCCTGATTCTTGGATTGCGCCCTATTCTTATACCGGGGTTGATAAAAAGACCGGTGGTTATAATAGCGAGGGTCGCGTCGAAGAGATTACTTTAGGAATGGATAACGCTATTGCCACTCTGTCCTCACAGTTAAAGGCAAAAGGTGGGGATGGGATGGTGGATATCGTGGGCTATTCAATGGGCGGCCTCGTCCTCCGTGAGTATTTGGCGACCCATCCTAATTTTGAAAACGTTCGTAAATGTATTGCGATTGGATCACCAAACGAAGGCAGTTTTTTTGCTGATATAGAAAGAGGCATAATGCTACTAGCTTCGAATTTGCATCAAGCCGATTTAGTTCAAAAAACCCTGGACGATTTTTTAAAGCAGAGTAACTATCGTATAAATTTAGATTCAGAGGGAATTAATTATCTATTTACAGATTCCACCTATTCCGCCCAATTAAAAAATCGAGCAATGACTAGTAATCCGGTTTACGACAGTATTGCTTCCGATTTTAGTTTTAGCTTTCAGCAACGACTTATGTATATGATAATTACGGCGACCCCGATTGACGTAGGTGATATGGTAATTTCTAAAAAGAGCGCCACCACGATTACTCCGATTACTCCAACAAACACCTGGGTTTTTAGCTCGAATCTGGCTATTCCTTTAAGCTTTACTCAAATTGGCCCGATGCCGGGAATAAGTGTGACCATTCCGAGGATTGCTAATTTCGAATTTTTTCATTCATACATGATGAAGTCCGAAAGCATTCAGAAGGAGATCGTTGATGAGTTATACGGAATACCCGAAGATGATGAAAGGCTTGTTTAATATATGAAACATATAAAATTTGTTCTAATCTTTATCGCTACTTTTTTAACTTTAGTCGTCGCTTTTTCAGTTGTTACTCATAGCCAGCAGGTAACGGCGTTGGTTTCAAAGATGGCGGAAATTTCTGGAATTAGCATTTCCACTGGAGACTTTGTGGCAAAAACTTTAACCAGCGATACCGTCGTCGCAGCCACTTCTTCTGCCGATCTCGCTCCAACTCCTCAAAAAACTATTGATCAATTCGTAACCAAAATGACAGCTTCCGATGCGGCGGCGATTTATGATTTAATGTCTTCAGAATTTAAAGATACATTTACGGCAGCTGACTTTGAGAAATCTTGGAGCGAATCCGGTGAGAAAATAGTTTCCGTTGAAAATCTGCCAACGATCCAAATGCTTCAGAAAGATTGGTACACACAGCAAGTGGTGGCTAAAACCCAAAGCGGCAAGGCTGACAAGTTTAACTTAGTGCTGCATTTGGAAAATGGGAAGTGGGTCATCTACGCCACGGAGCCGCTAACATAAATGGGACGGGCAGTCCCATTCTTTAACATCAAAATTAATCGCAACGGACTTTTATTTTATCTCCAACGTTAAACTTTTTAGGACTTTCTAACTTTATAAATCCACCGCTTTCTCCACAAACTTTAGTGACTACTATTTCCGCGTCATCACCGGCTTTTAGCACATAATCATCATAAGATGATGTGTTCGGGAGCTTAGTGATTTGAGCGACCGTCTTTATTGGTTGTGTCGACGGAGTGGCTTCTTGGACGCTGTTAACGTTTTCGGTGCTGGTCGCTTCCGCAGTTATTGTCGGAGCGTTTTTAGAAGTGGTTAGTTTGCTAAAAACTTTAGCCCCGCCAAAACCTAAAATAACGAGGGCAATAATTCCAATTGCTGCCACTTTAATTTTATTCTTGGCAATGTAATTCTTAACTTCCGGATTCAAGTATTTAGAAAAATCGATATTAAATTCTAAATCATCCATTTCGTTTTTATTTTTAGCCATTAAATTTCACCGCCTTTCAAAATCGCTTTTACAACTACTCGCGACTCGTCGTTATAGCCGTAAAAAGTAAAAAGGGTAAGAGTTTGGTAGGTCTGG
>JAPLWK010000006.1 GCA_026396615.1 candidate division WWE3 bacterium
ATCGTTCCCATTCCAGTTAGGCTTTACCCAAAACGAAACTGTTCCCTGATTAGAATTGAAATGTTCATAATTGTTACTGGAAATTTGGGCGCCTGAGTTGAAGGTCAACGTTGACCCCGCTGTCCCTGCCGCATTGCCGTAGACCGAAACTGCCTGACCAAGTTTGCCGGTGTCTAAATACCCACTGGCTTTGAACTGGTTGGCTTGAGTGGAATTGGTTTCATCGAGGCCCCATTGACCCATGAGACTGGCGCCACCGGTCTGTTTGATTTGTTCGGTAGTTGAGCCGGCGATGAAGGCCGCGGCTTGGTCAGCGTGGAAGTTGGAAGCGAGAGAAGCGGTATTAGAAAAACCAATCTTGCCACCGGTTAAGTTAGTGGCTGCTTGTTTAACAGCGAAGATTAATCTGCCTAAACCTGAAGTGGTCTGCGTGGAATTTGAGGAGAGCGTCGCCCCATTAGTTAAAGCTAAAGCTCCGCTAGCTACAACTGGTGAACCGCCAGTAGTCCAATTAGTGCCATTAACTGAGGAACCGGAGAAGGTATCGTAGAGGGAAAAGATGGAGGAGGGGGACGAGAGATCGATCGCATTTGGATTTCCATAATACACGTACAACGTGGCCCCAGTGGTTGGAATACTGGCGAGGATGGTCCAGATTCTCGTAGTACTTAAGTTACAAGCTCCCGTCCCACTCTCCTCAATCCAGTAGGGAAGTGAAGCGCCGGTGGAATCAGCCACCCGAATATCTTGGCAGCTAGATTGAATCTTTTTGGCAGTAATGAGCGTCTTGGTGTCCAGAGTGAAGGAGACTTGGTAGCTTGTGAGTGTTCCGCCAGTACCGTTAGTCACCGTCACCGCTTTACGGTAAGTCCAGCCGTCATTGAACCAGGCTGCTTTGGTGGGGGTTGCAGTGATTTTGAAGACTACTCCGATCACAATGACGGTTAGTACTCCCGCAGCTATTATTCTGGGATTTACAAGGATAATAACTTTGTCATTCCGGGCAAGCGCCACGCGCGACCCGGAATCCAGTAATTTTAACTCAATCCCACTAGATTTTATTAGTTTAATTACCTTTTTTAATCGGTTACTGGATTCCGGGTCAAGCCCGGAATGACAAGGTGGGTTGGCTGGATTCCGGGTCAAGCCCGGAATGACAAGGTGGGTGAGTGATTTAATCTTCAGGATTAATCTAATCAGTTTCTTATTTGTTATTCGTACTCTTAATACAGGCAGTTGCATTACCAATTATTTTAGCATTCTATATACCTATGGCGAGAGGGAGTTTATGTTGTGGCTACGGCCTGTTTTGGCTGCGATATTCCAATCTTTTTTTAAACAGATTTTCGGTGTAACCACCCTCCTTAGCAAACTTAGTTTCGGCCGCTTCAATTTGCTTTTTAAGCAGGTAAGTTTCTATATGGCACAGCGTTAATAAAAAGTTTGCCGCTTCTTCGGGATCCTTGGGTAATATCGGTTTTTCGATTAAGTTTCCTAAGTTACTTAGGTTGCTTATGTTACTTAATCGGTAACCGATTTGTTGGAAGTTTTTTACTCGGGGGTCAGTTTTGGGGTAAATTCTAAGTTTTAAAATCCGTAAAAAATCCTCCAAATCAGCGATTAGCTCTTCGTAAGAGGCGTACGAAATTCCTAAAAGTTTTAGCTGCCCTTTAAGAGAGCAAATTTCGGCCACTCCCTCTACTATGTTTTGTTTGCTACTCCGCGCGGCGTGCAGCATTTGTTCCGCGGTTCTGTGGGTGGGAATGTTTAAGCGGCCTAAGTAGCTTAAGTAACTTAAGAAACTTACGGTTAAATCGTAAATAATTTCGCTGTACCTGTAGGTTAACAGGTTTTTAATAGGGTTCATTTATTCACTACCAATAACTAACCAACTGAATGGCAAATCACTGGGAACTGGAGAGGTAGTCACTACTTTGAAGCTACTACCAGCTTTCTTTTCGATAACACCGAGCGTGGCGCTAGCAGTAGCCTCTGGGGTGAGCATAACTAGTGAAGTAGCTCCAATTCCGGTGCTGGGAACTACTAGTGTTTTGGTGCCGGCGAGTAGAACGGCGTGGCCGGCGTTGGAGGCGCCTTTGACGTTGAAAGCTTCGGCGGTCACCGCTGTTGCCAGTAGACCCTTGCTATTCATTGTGATGTCGCCGTTTAGGAAGCTTAAAGTGCCGGAAAGCGAGTTGATGGTAACGCCTCCCATTGGGTCTAGTCCATCAATAGTTAGCAAGCCGACGGTAATAGTGCCAGTGATCCCGACGTCGCCTAAAGTCGTCTTCCCGAGGACATTGAGCTTCTTGTACATATTGACGTCAACATTGATTTTGCCCAGGTCAACTGCTGTCGTCGCGCCTGCCAACATCGCCGACGGAGAGGCCATTAAAGCTTTTAAGTCACTTAATTGGGTCTGTTGGGCTTTGGCGACTTCAACTAAAAAGCCGGCCATCTTGGGGTAGTCTAGTGATTCATAACCGTTGGCGTTGGTGCCCACTAATTCCGGCAGCACCGCTCCCACTTCCTGCGCAATCATACCCATTTCCCGCTGGCTGCCTAAATACTTAGCGGCATCAACCCCAGTATTCCAGTTGTAATAAACGCCGCGGAGCTTGCTTAAATCGTCAAGGACGTTAGTAGTGTCGCTGATTGTCACTATATTAGTTTTCAGTCGTTGATCCGAACTGCTGTTGGTTAAGTTACCATTGGCGTCAGAATAAACAGCCCGGTTGCCAGTGCCGCCCAGGTCCGAGACCGCCAGTTTTCCGGTCGGGGCGGCTACTCCAATGCCTACATTGCCAGCATTCGCATCAATAATTAAGCCGTAGCTGGTGCCGGAAGCTACTGTGCCGCCGGTGATTTTAAGGCCCGTCGAGGTCACCGTTCCGGTCGTCTGGGTGATATTAGGCATCGTAATATTTAGACCGTTCCAGGTATTAACGCCGGCGCCGGTATTTTGAATCAAGGCTCCACCCGTCACTGAAAGACCATTATAAGAGTATGTGCCAGCTCCCGTGTTCGTAACCGCTGGCATGGCAATCGTTTGACCACTCACGTTAAAGCCCGCGGCGGTGTAGTTAGTTGAAAGGTCCAGATTAAGCCCGGTCAAAGCTCCAGTCAAAACTGTGGCCGACGGGGCGTGCAGTAAACTTAGAGTTCCTGTTGTCTGCGTCGAAGCCACATCCAGCTTGGCAGCTGGCGTGATTGCACCTATACCAACTAAGCCTGCCGAAGTGACGTTGAATTTACCACCACCGACGTCAAAAGTGGTGGCGGGGGCAATCGTTCCAATTCCCACTCTGGAATTCGTCGCGTCTAGACTTAGTAAAGAAGTTAAACTTTGATTTTGGAAATTAAGAGCGTTCACATCGGTATTAAGCGTCCAGGCTTGATTTTGTTGCAGGAAGGCGCCGCCCGGAGAATCAAGAACAATTTGACCACTATTATATGTCACCAAGTTCAGGTTGTTGCTGGCATAGGTCGGTCCCGCGGTCAAATACAATGACGCCTTCGACTTGATGGTCGAGGCCGTCGTATTCGTGAAGGCCAGGTCATAAGCAATAGCGACGTCACCGGCCGCCGTAAAGGAAGTTGGCAGTCCGGCCGTTATAGCTGTCTGCGAAACGCTGAAGATACTATTAGTATTGTCAGTAATATTTAAAAGATTCCCAATCGTGCCATATTGACCAACGTTAATTTTGACCAAGTCACCAGTATTTACAATTTGCGTGCTACCTGCAGGCGACCAGTCAATGTTGGCTAAACTCCCTGTGAAAGTCGTATTCGTCAGGTTGGAGTTTACATTTAAGAGATGTCCGCTCGTTAAGTTGTTGCCGGAGGTGGCAATGTTGACAGCATCGCTGGTGGTGGCGGTTGACGGAATGCTGAGTCCGTCATTAGCGTTTGTTGGTGCCAGCGTCGTGCCCGTTCTATTCCAGTATCCAAGCACTCCAGTGGAAGCGGGATTAGCCCAAGTCAAATTACCAGCCGAGTCATTCGTCAAAATAGAATTGGCAGCGCCCTGGGAAGCTGGGAAGGAAGTCGTGACATTATTTAACTTAACGATATTTCCTGTTGAGTTAACTTGGAATTGGGAAGAAGCGCCGACGGAGAAAGCCGAGGTGCTGTTTGTATTACCAATACCAACCGAACCCGTAACAAACAAGTTGGCATTGGTTGACCCGTCAGCTCTAATGACCTGTAAGTCTGAGCCATTAACGGCCAAGGCTGGGAAACTGCTAGTAGTACCTCCAAAATTTAGACGAGTAAATCCAGTTGTTGCGTTATTGAGTAAGTTTATCACTCCGTCAGCCGTTGACGTAACTGTTGACCTCGCTGCCCATTGTAAATTACCACCAGCTGCAACATTTAAATTTCCACCGTAAATGGTGCCGGTGGCATTGATACCGCCGACAACATCTAATTTAACTGCTGGAGATGCCGTTCCAATCCCTACTCTATTATTAGTGCTATCGATGCTAAGAATTGACCCTAAACTGGCGTTTTGGAAATTAAGAGCGTTCACCGCGGTGTTTAAGGTCCAGTTTTGGGCCTGGTTCATGGTGGCGCCGCCAGCTAAATCGAGGACCAGTTGACCGGAGTTAAAAGTCTGTAAACCTAAATTAGAGGAGTTGAAGGCTTCACCGGCAATCATCGACAAATTAGCAGCCGAGCGGATGTTGCCCAAAGTAGTATTGCTGAAATTCAAGTCATAGGCCATAGTCGTGTCTCCCGCAGCATTAAAGGAGGCCGGCAAATTAGCGGTCAAAGCGGTCTGAGAAACGCTAAAAATAGAGTTGCCGTTGTCAGTAATATTTAAAAGATTCCCGATAGTGCCGTATTGACCAACGTTTATTTTGACGAGGTCACCAGTGTTTACAATCTGCGTGCTACCTGCGGGGGACCAATCGACGTTGGCAAGTGACCCGGTAAAGGTGGTGTTGGTGAGCGTTGAACTTAAGTTTAGAAGATGCCCCGATGTTAGCGTATTTCCAGAGGTCGCGATGTTTAACCCATTGCCGGTTGTGAGGGCGCTGGGAGTGACAGCGACAATATCAGTAGTCGTTGCCGTTGATGGGATACTTAAGCCGTCGTTAGCATTCGTGGGGGCGAGAGTGGTGCCCGTGCGGTTCCAATAACCCAAAATGCCAGTCGAAGCTGGGTTGCTCCAGGTTAGATTTCCAGCCGAGTCGTTCGTCAAAATAGAATTAGTGGCGCCTTGAGAAGCTGGGAAAGAAGTCGTGACATTATTTAATTTAACTATGTTACCTGTCGAGTTGACTTGAAATTGGCTCGAAGCGCCGACGGAGAAGGTCGAGGTTGGTGTTGTCGTTCCCACGCCCACCAGACCCGCTGAAGTAACATTAAATTTGCCACCGAGAACGTCAAAAGTGGTCGCTGGGGTGGTCGTTCCAATTCCAACATTTCCGGTGCCGGTCATAATGGCTAAATTATTGTTATAGCTGGTAGATATTTGCGCCAAGCCGTTATTACCGAAAGTCAAGTTGCTACCCATGGTAAAGTCACCAGTCGATGAAAATTTATAGTTTGGTCCGTGGAGGTAGAGCATGCCGGTGCCGTTGGGATCAATGGTTAAACCCTGATTGGTGGCTAAAGTTTGAACCACCGCGGAATTATCAAAACGAACGCCGCCGCTGGGATTGTCGGTCGCCCCAACAGCGATCCAGCCAACGTCCTCCGAGAAAACGTAACCGGTGGCAATGCCGGTGTTGACGTTAAAGATGACATTGCTACCGTATAAAGTAAAATCAAGGAAATTGCCGGTGTTTAGCACCTTGGCCTTACCGGTGACAACGCCGGTACTCATGTTTACATTTACCGGTCCGGAACTGTTATCTACAGTGCCAAAAGCCACCCAGCCAACGTCTTCCAAAAAAGCGTAGCCGGAGAGGTTGCCGGTGGCGTGATCGAGGCTAACACTACTATTATAGTTACTAAAATCCAAATACCCGGTACTGTTTAAGACGGCGGCTCTTCCTGTGAATTGATAGGAAAGACCGGAGGTGCTTTTGTTGCCGAGAGTCATATCCCCACCAATAATAGTGGCGTTGCTTTGAATGTTGCCAACGACATCAAGTGGCGTCGCTGGTGTGATAGTGCCAATGCCGACTCTACCGGCCTTTAAATATAAGGTGTTAACAACGGCACCAGCTTCAATGCTAGTAAGGGTGGCGACCGAGTTTTGGGTCAAAGTAAAATCAGCGTTAGGTGTTAGACCGGTGATTCCCGATAAACCCTCAGCAGCAGAAGCTCGGTTTAAGGCGTGAGCGGTAGTGCCGATGTACATCGTGGAACTATTAGCAGCATTGTCTCCAGTGTTAATACCAGTCACAGTAGCAGTACCGTTACCGATAAAGTTAGAACCGAGTTTTAATGTAGCTGTCGCGTTGGCCATGTCTAAAGTTAATGTTCGACCAGTGGTAAGTGCTGTTGAAGAAGTGCCGGCGATAGTGACGTCGAAAGCGGCCGAAGTATCACGAATGGCGAGACCAGTGAGTCCCGTCAGAGTGCCGCCGGTGATTCCAGGAGTTACTAACGATGGTGAAGTTGAATACACTATATTAGTAGTCGTTGTTCCAGTAGTGCCAGTGGCGGCGTTTAAGTAGTTCAGTTGCGTGCCGGTCGCAGTAACGGCGGTTGATCCTAGAGTGAAGCCGTTCGCAGCGGTGAGCGTCGAACTAAAAGCGCCGGTGCCGGTAACGTCAAGGGTTGCCAAAGTGGGGTTGGTGTTGCCAACTCCAAAACTCCCGGCGACCCAAGATTTTCCCAGCCCATTGATGTTCAGGTTACCGCCGTCAGTAATGTCGCCGGTCACTCCGAGCGTCGAACTTAAAGTGGTGGCGCCGGTGACTCCTAAAGTATCCGTAAAAACACCGGCCCCAGTCGCTTTAAATGTGCCGGCGACGTACAACTTAGTAGTAGGAACGAGAATTCCAATGCCCACATTGCCCTCAAAAATGGCGCCGCTGGTGGGAGCGGCACTGTTTTGGTAAGTAGCCCCAACGGCCAGGTCCGTCGTGCTAAGTTTGGATCCCGGGGTGATGGTGCCGATACCAACGTTGCCGTTATCATAAATATGGCTACTCGTTAACATGTAAGTATCGGTGTAAACGGGCACGTACCCGAGAACTCCACTACCGCCAATGGAGCCAGAAAGACCAGCGCAGTTTCCCGTATCTACGCAGATGCTCCCCGAGCGGTTGGGGAGGGTGTAGGTGCGGTCGGCGGTCAGGTCAAGACTGGAAATAGTGCCGGTATGTTGAACGGCGCCGGCCGCGGCCGGTGAAATTATAATAGTGTCGCGAGCGGTACTGCCGCCGCCAAATTGAATGTCGCCAGTTGGTGTCACTGCCAAGTATTTAAGAGTGCCGGCGTTGTCAATTACATTAAAAACGTCAACTGAGCCGGCGGCGGCTTGCTTAACAGAGAGCCCGGTGGCGTCCGCTTGACCGGCCGTAATAGTTTGAGTGGCGTTAGGATTTTTAATGACGCAGTTAGGGCAGATGCCACCAGGATTGGTGAGTTCGCCCCAAGAAGGTTTACCTTGACTATTAACTACCATCACTTGGTTTTCGGTGCCAGCTCCCAAAGTAGTTAAAGTATTGGCAGCGCTGGCGTACAGCATCGCTCCTTCGGTAATGGCGGCCAGACCAGTGCCACCGTGTGTTACTCCCAAAGTGCCGGTGACTTCACTGGCCAGGTTAACGTCGCCAGTTGATAGCACTCCCGCTAAACTACTGCGAACAACTCCGTTATCTAATCCCGAAAAAGTAATCGTACCGGATGACGTCAGTCCTGTTCCTCCCGTGATCGCGCCGGCGTTGGTAATGCCACCGCCGTTATTATTAATGCCGCCGGTAATGCTAGCGCCAACAACCCTTAGAGTGCCATTAACGTCAAGGGTGTACTGCGGATCGTTCGTGCCAATGCCGATTTTGTCGCCAATAGTTGAGGGGAACAACTTACCACCGTTCCTGCTCCAGTAACCAATGGTGCCGCTGGTCCCGCCGCCAATCCATGTCAAACCTCCTGAGCCATCGTTCTGTAACAGGGCATTAGACAGCCCCTGCGTCGTTGGCCATGAATAGGGGATTCCACGGATTCCGGACAGATTTCCACGGATAGTGGTATTGCCGGTGAGGTCAGAAGTTCCTGTCACAGCAAGGTTACCGCTGACTGTCGCCGAGCCGCCGACGCCAAGGTTCTTATCTAAAGTAACGTCATCGGTAAAGTGGCCGGTGCCAACGACGTCAAGCTTACTCGTAGGTGTGGCGGTACCAATTCCCAGCATGTCTGTAAGGCTTGTCATATATAATGTGCCATTACCTTGAGTCCATTTTATGGGAGTAAAGACCGTTGCCACGTGCCCACTCAAGCTGACCGTGGTGTCACCACTACCAATCATTTCAAAGTAGTCAGTATTGCTGCCAGCCGTTAGTGTTGCGCCACCAACCCGGAACTCTTTAAAGATGTTTTGACTGGTGCCTTTGTCAGTGTTTGTCACCGTGTCGCCGCTAAGAGCCAGACCGGGACCAACTTTTAGAGTAGCGTCGCCGGTCTGCCCCAGAAATGACAAAACGCCAGTGTTGGTAATAATGGGATTTTGACCGGTCGAAACGCTAATTCCCGGTCCGGCGGCCACACTATATAAGAGGTTAGACGCCGCCACCGTTTTGGCGGTAATGGTTTGGCCAGAAGCATCTATTGATGCCTTAAAAATAGTAGGCACTGCGAAGGTCATGGTGGGGGTGGTTTTAGTTGTAGTGGCGGCAAGAACCTGAGCTAGACCCAGATTTTTGACCGCTGGTTGTTTTTCCGATTTTCCCAGTAATGTTAGCCCCGTTTTTGCTTGATTAATTCCATTTTCCAGACGACCGTAAATTCCTCCGGCGCCGTTGTATTTAAGAGCGGCGACACCAAGCAGGGTGACGGCCAGCATGGCAAGCAGGCTGGCGAATCGCAAACTCTGCGTTACATTTGTTCTCGCAGGAACGTCGGGGTACAGTATTTCTTCCGGGGTTGCGTTCAACAACAACGTAGGGGTCGCATTCATGCGACCCTCGGCCGGTTGGATCGAGGGCCGGATAAATCCGGCCCCTACGTATGGTAAAACGTGGTCGACAGAATGAACCATCGGCCCGCTCACGACTTGATTTCTTGATTGGATTGCCTTCTTGTTACTAACTTCTAATTTGTAGGCTTTGAGTTTTTCGGCATCGCTGGCTTTATATAAACGACTGCCGTTTGCATCTCTTTGAGACTCCAAAATACCTTCAGATTCCCATCGACGAATTGTAGATGCCGAAACACCCGAAAGGGCTGAAAGTTCGCTTGGTGTCAAGTTAAAATTGGCAGTATTTTCCATGAGCAGTTTTTGGGGCATATCGAAGATTTCTATACTTCTCACATGCCGTAGTTAAAGTATATAAAAAGGGAAGAGGGTGTCAAGAGGATGTTGGAATTTTTAACAACAAAAATTTAAAAACGTAGGGGCGGGATTAACATTACCGATTAACGTAGGGGTCGCATTCATGCGACCCTCGATCAAATCGGCCGAGGGCAGCATAAATGCGACCCCTACGTTGCCTTTTTATGTTGTGGTAAATTTAATCCATGGATTCCTATTACGAACGGCGATCACCGCGACTTCACAAATTTGATTATTCCTCAGAAAATATGTATTTTGTGACAATTTGTAATTATCAACGGAATTGTACGTTTGGGAGAATCATTAATAATAACGTAGGGGCGGGGCATGCCCCGTCCGATTCAAACGTAGGGGCGGGATTTATCCCGCCCTCGGACGATCGTACCGAGGGTCGCATAAATGCGACCCCTACGTTAATTAATGAATTTTCGGATATCCTAACTCTCGATTCTCCTGGTGAAATGTTATTTAATGATTGGGGCTTAATTGTGAAACAAACTTGGGAGGAACTACCAAAATATTTTCCAAAAATCACTCTTTACGATTTCAATATAATGCCTAACCACATTCACGGATTAATTCAAATCGAGGGTTCAATTGGAGAAAATTATAGAAAATACCAGGAACAAATAAAAACGTTTGACACAAAATTGATTAATTCTGTTGAAAATTCGTCAGAAGAAACAAATGAAAAAACCAACGTAGGGGAGGAGCATGATATCAATTCGATAAACGTAGGGGAGGGGCATGCCCCTCCCTCGATCCAATCGGCCGACGGCGAGGCATGCCTCGCCCCTACGTTTACTTTGGGGGAAGGCGTCGCCCCTAAGTTGATGACGATTATTGGCTCTTTTAAATCTGCCGTTTCTAAACAAATCCATGAAACATCTTCGTACCAAGGTCAAATTTGGCAACGCAGTTTTTACGATCATATTATTTGGGATGACGACGATTACAAACGCATTGCCGGTTACATAAAATTTAATCCCAAAGTTTGGGATCGGGATCGCAATAACCCTATTCGTATAAAAACGTAGGGGCGGGATTAACATTACCGATTAACGTAGGGGCGGGATTCATCCCGCCCTCGATCGATACCGAGGGCAGCATAAATGCCCCTACGTTAATTAATACGTAAACTTGACACAATAAAATTATTGATCCATATTATTAACATGCGTAAGTTTCTAATATATTCCTCCCTCATTATCCTCACGCTTTTTGTGATCTTTAAAGTTGGTGGGGCAGTCCTCGCCGAACAAAGTGGCTCTTCTCCCGATTCCGGTGCCAGTACTTCTAAAATTAAAACTATTTCCACCGCCGTCGCCGCTCTTAGCTACGGCTCCATAAGTGCTGGCACTTGGGGCGACTGGGGTACTATGTGGAATCGGATTTACTCCGCGGCTATTGTGGGTTTTAATGACTCTTTAGTGGCTGGTTTAAAAAATGGTAGCGGCACTGGTACCATTGTGGCTTACACTAAGGCTCTCGGCGGGGTAGACGACTACAACTACAACCAAACCATTCCCAGCGATACATACAAAAGAACTTGGGTCACTTGTAATTCCGGTAATACCTATTGCGGCACCGGTCGCAGCGTTCTTAACGGTTTAGTGTCTCAGGATCCCAACACTAATTTGGTCTGGAGTCCTCAGATTAATGCCTCTAGTACCTGGTTTGTCGCTAATAACTGCATTCCCCCGGGGAGTAGTGGTAATTTGGGATATCCGGCGGGCACTTGTGTTAATAATGGTGATGTTTCCTGTGTCTGCGTTAAAAATACCAGCCCTAAAACCGGTTGCGAAAATTACGATGACGGCTTATGGCGTTTGCCGTACCAAAAAGAGTTAATGCAATCTTATATCGATGGTTCTTGGGGCAACCTGGCTACCGCCAGTGCGTATTACTGGGCGTCGGCTACGACCAGTAACGCTACCCAGTACGCCTGGTACACGTTCCAGGCCAGTGGGTACACGTACACCAACAGTAAGACGGTTACGTACTCTGTTCGTTGCGTTCGCTAGCCTTGGCCTTTTGAAATTTTGGCCGATTTGGATTTTTGGAACGTGGGGTTTTGGTGGTTGCTTTTCCTAAACTTCTGTGGTATCTTAATGCTACAACAAGTTACCAGCGACAAATTCCCGGGTCGGGAAAAGTTAGCCGCAAGGCAAAACTAACTGGGACACTGACCTCGCCAATAGGCGAGGTTTTTATTTGGAGACACTCTCTAAAGCAGATTGGAGAAGATAAATCCCGGCAATTCGCTGTTTCTTCTGAAGCTTTTTAAGTAGACTCTGGGCCAACTCTTCGTTCGGTTTATCGTAGCAATATCGCACCAAACCAGCTATGGAATCGGCCAGCTGGATACCGACATTGCCAGTACTGCGAACGGTTTTCAGTCTCCAAACTTCAATGCCTCTGTCCCGTAAAACCTTTTTGAGTTTTTGCTCGTACCACCGGGGCTTTTTACCATCAATGACGATTGTTCTGACTATTGGTTCGGTAATTAATTGTTTAAAAACGGCTTCAATCATTGCTTGTGGGTGAGCGGGATTCTTAAAGACTGCTACTTTAACAACAAAATCTAACCCGGAGATCTTATTGAGAAATTTCTCGCGCATAAACCATCTTTCTTCAGCCCAGTGGAAGTAAGCAATTCGAAGATCCCTTTCGATCTGAGTTAAATCCGCTTCAAACTTTTCTTTATTAATAACCTGAACGTAAACAACTGCGGTTGTAGTGTGGCCTTCCTGCTTATGTGTTCCTGATTCGTCAATGAAAACAACCACTAATTTAGTTTAGCAGATTTTTTAATTCTTAAGTGATGGTAATTTCCCACAACCACAATTTTCGATTTAATTTTTAAACTCAAATGCTTTTCGATTAGGTGCTTCCTTAACCGCCCAGTACGGGCTTTTCCAAAATGACCAAAGTACGAATTTAACGAGGCTACAGCTTTTGTTACATCGTTACGCTTGTTAAATCTGTAAATTTTATTCTTAGCCATTTTAACCACGTTGCGTCGCACCGTAATTCCCCAGGGCTTAATAAAATAACCCACAAACGCCACACCGTGGCGCGTGGGCTGAATTTGTTGTTTGCGGGGATGTAATACTAGATACAGGCGATCTTTCAAAAATGAAGCTATCTCGTTACGCCAGACTTTAATATCTTCTATAGAATCGCTAAAAATTAAGAAGTCGTCGACGTAGCGACCATACGCTTTGCAACCCAACTCATCTGTTACAAAATGATCCAGTTCGTTTAAGTAAACATTGGCTAAAAATTGGCTGGTTAAATTACCTATCGGTAGTCCAACTTCCGGTTCCTGATCAAAAAGCGATTTGCCGGTCGGCACCAGCTTTTTTAAAGCCGGATCGCCTTTGTAATAATAATTTTGAGTGGGGTTATTAAAAATGATGATCCTTGCTAACCACAGAACTTCTTTCTGCCACCATTCCGGCCTTAATTTGGAGGCTATAATTTTTGAAAAGATTTCATAAAGAGTAGACTTGTTAATGTTGGAAAAGAAACTGCTGATGTCGAATTGTCCGTAATAGTCATAGTTCTTCACAAACTCCGCGACCCGTAAAGCGCCAAAATGATGGCCTTTATTTTTACGACAGGCGTAAGAATCGGTTATGAAAATTTGTTTTTCCCAAATTTGCTGGACTTCGTTTATAAGAATGTGGTGAGTAACGCGGTCGCCAAAGTCGGCCGCAAAGATTTCGCGCGGCTTGGGCACAGTCACCACAAAACAAATCGAGCGGCCCGGTCGATAAGTCCTAGTCTGCAAAGATTCTTTAAGGTCGACTAAATTATTTTCTAAATTTAATTCATACTTAAGGGCATTGGTGGTTTTACGCTTAGTTTCGCGGCAATCATAGTAGGCTTTAAGGATATTCGCGACGGTAAAAATGGTCATTTAAACCTTTGCGACCCAACTCCCAATCATTTTTCCAATTTCCACAATGTCCTCCGAAATAGCGGCCGCTTGGTTTAAAGAGATTAATTTAAGCTCAGAAAGAAATCTTACGCGGAGTTTAAAAGAGTCGAATTGTTGATTTAGATTGTTAACAATCGCATTTTTACTCGCCCCCCCCCTCCGCCGATTTGGGCGGCAATAAAAAGGTCAATTAGCTCCCAATTGCGGTTAATAATGTCTTGTCCAAGCGAAAACTTATACTCTTTTGGAAGGCTTTTCACAATTAAATACTCCGTTTTAAGGAGGTTCAGAAGCTTAAGGTACAGGGGCATGTTCTGGTAGAACATCGCTCTTAGTTTAAAGTCCAAGGCTAGCGAACGCAACGAACAGAGTTCGTATTCGTCTTATTGTTGTTGTTCGTGTTCCCATTGTTCTGGTTCGTGTTCCAGGCGTTCTGGGTATTGTTACTGTTCGTAGTCGACGCCCAGTAATTCGCATTGGCGTTAATAATTTACCGCTGTTAATTATCGTCAAATATTTTTGACGGGGTAAATCGCCTTTAATTTTAAAGCTCTCTTCCAAAAGCCTAGGAATCCTCCTTAACTTTTAGAACTCCGGCCCCTAAGAATTAGTATACACATCACATCCGATTTCGACATAATACAAAAATGACGTAGGGGAGGGGCTTGCCCCTCCCTCGGCCGTTAAATGTAACCCGAAACCGGTTGCAAAATTTCATTAATTTAGACATACTCAAAGATACAAATGGTTAGAGAATCTGATGAGACTAAAAAGAACGCTAAAGCTTTCTTCAAGAAACACAAAAGTGTAAAGTGCCCGGCTTTTCCGAAAGAGAAAGTTTATTTTAATAGTAGGAGCTTAAATCATTTATTTTACGAGGGCGCAATGTCGGCGCGTCCGTCTAAAGAAACCGAGACAAGAGTTTCGCTATTACCACGAGCCTTTCTAGTTTTAAAAAGATCGTCTTTTTGGCAAGAAGAACGAATCGTGGACCATAAAGGCGAGATAATGCATTATTGGTCTCTTGAAGCCGTAGTTGAGGAACGAAGAATCAAAGTAATTGTAAGGCAGAAAGGTGGCGGCCGAAAATTCTTCTGGAGTGTAATACCGTCGTGGCGAAAAATAGATGGGAGGGTCGTAAACGCCAGGAGCGACTTAAGTAAACAATGAAAAATGCCCGTCTTCGGCTTGCATTCCGCCGAATAACCCTCGCGGGTCACGAGCAACTGTATAATACTTCAGATTTGACAAAACTTCAAGGCTCAGTCGGCCGGGAGCGTAGCGACCTTTTATTTTTGTGAAAATCTTGCTAATCTTACATAAGTAGTTTAAATTTTAAGTATGAAAACTGCCTGGAAACTATTTTTAATCGTTGCCTTCATCTTTCTGCTATCACCGCGACCGGCCCAGGCGGCCGTGCTCTCCAGTGATTCCATGGCCAAAATCGTCGTTATTAATAATGCTAGTGCCAAGCCCGGTAATATCGTCTCTTTTAAAGCCGGCAATTTTGAATTATCTAAACTAGACTACGATATCGACTTGCGGGGCGTAATAGGTGAGGGAGCCTTAACTTTTAGTGATGGCAGTGGCAACTATTCCGTCATTGGTAGCGGCGCGGCCGAGGTTATCGTGGGGCTCGCCAACGGCCCAATTGCCAAGGGCGACTTTGTTACTTCTTCGCCGGTTGAAGGCATTGGCCAAAAAGCCACTTATTCCGGCATGGTTCTGGGGCAAGCTCTGGCGGACTTTAGCAGTAACAACAAGTCAGACACGGGGCTAATTCCGGTCGCCCTCAACATTCACTTCGTGTCCCTGTCATCCAAATCAACCGGCAGCTTTGTTTCCCAGTTGGGAACTTCCATGTTGTCATTGCTGGACGTTAGTAAACTCGCCGCCATGGAGCAGCCTTCCAAGGCCTTGCGTGGGATTCTGGCGGTCATAGTGATGACTATCGCTTTAGCAATCACTTTCACGAACTTTGGAAAAGTGGCTCAAAAGGGAGTGGAGGCGGCCGGTCGTAACCCTCTCGCTGGCCGTTTAATCACTATTAACGTTATTATTAATGTCGGCTTGGCTTTGGGCACTTGCGCCATTGGGTTATTACTGGCATATTTGTTGTTAGTAGCCTAGTTGTAATTTATGCTCAATTTAACTAACTTACTCACCACCGGCCCCATCGTCCTCTTTGGTCTTGGTCTTTTGCTGCTCAACATCTTCTTCGCCCTGCAGCTGTATCGACGGGAGAAGATTTTGGTCACTAAAGAAAAGAAGATGACTAAACACATTGCTCGGGTTTTTGATGAGGCCACGAGGAAGTCGGAAGGCTTAGTGGAACGGGCCGCCGAGAAATCCGCCGATATTTTAAGCGAAACTGAGGCCGTCAGCTCTTATATCAAAGACGAGATCACGGTGGCCTTGGAAGAAACGCTTAAAAAAGACGAACACAGTGTTGCCAAGTTTTTAAGTCGGCTGGAGTCGGAAAATGTTCAGTATTTTAAAGAGGTACGAGGTCGAATTTCTGCCCAGTCAACGGCAGCTATGGAGCATGCAGCCGACGAAACAGCTCGTGAGTTGTCACAATTTGTCAGCGAACTTCGCAGTAAAACGGTGGCAAAGCATACCGATTTGGAAGATTCTTTACAAGCGTCCTTCAAAGCGGCTTTAACAGATATTGAAGCTTTTAAAAAAGATAAGATTGCGGCTTTGGAGACGTCACTTCCAGACTTAATGCAGAAAGTGGCCGGCGATTATTTGGGGAAGACGTTAACAGCGGCCGATCACGAAAAGTTGATTTTAAGATCGCTAGAGGAGGCGAAAAAAGAGGGACTGTTTAATTAACGTAATTACCAACGTAGGGGAGGGACATGCCCCTCCCTCGATCCAATCGTCCGAGGGCGAGGCATGCCTCGCCCCTACGTTATTATTATTATTATTTATGTCCAATACCGAAATTACGTCACTCCTCCAAAACACCGTCACCACTACCGATCTCGCGGCTACTTTGTCATATTTAGAAAACCTGCAGGCGGACATTTTTAAAATAAAAACCGACGGCTCTCCGTCACCAATTAGTTCTGACGAGGTAGCTTCCGCCATTACCGAACTTAAATCTCGTCCCGTTATTACTTTACAGATCGCATCACTGTTGTCACCTCGAGGTTTGTCACAGGTAGCTACTTACTTACAGCAGACGATTACAAAGCCGGTTGTCATTAATCAAGAAATTGATTGTCGACTGATCGGGGGCGCTAAAATATTGTGGCAAGGCCGCATTTTAGACAAAAGTCTCTATCAGCGGCTTAAAACATCATGACTTACTCAGAAGCAGTCGCAAAATTTGGCGAATACGGCGAGATTTTAGAGGTGCGGCATCCGATTGTTAGTGTGGCTGGCCTACCGGGCGTTACCGCCTCGGAAATGGTCATTTTTGAAGATGAAACGATTGGTCAAGTGATGTCCTTCAACCGCGACATCGTGACCATTATGGCCCTCTCTAACAACATTCTGCCGGTTGGCTTAAAAGCCGCTCGGTTGGGAACGGCCATGTCGGTTCCTGTCGGTGATGATCTCCTGGGGAAAGTGATTGATCCCATTGGCACTCTTCTTATTTTTAAGCGGCCGCTGCCGGTCCTCAACTGGCAGGCGCTTTTAGATGTGGCCCCTCTGCCTATTACCGCGCGTAGTCGGGTCGACAAAACCTTGCTCACCGGCACCAGCTTGGTGGATTTACTCATTCCGCTAGGCCGTGGCCAGCGGGAACTGGTGGTTGGCGATCGCAAGACCGGCAAAACGTCATTCCTGTTTAACGTCATGAAAACGCAATGTTTGGCTGGTACGATTGTCATTTACGCCGCCATTGGCAAACCCTCGCAAGAAATTCATAAAATTATTGATTACATTAACAATGAAGGTATAAACGACAAAACAGTCGTCGTGGCCAGTACGTCCAGCGACGTTTCCAGTCATATTTATTTGACGCCTTTTACGGCCATGGCTCTGGCTGAGTTTTGGCGTAACTCGGGGCATGATGTCTTAGTCATTCTTGATGATCTTTCCACTCACGCTAAATATTTTCGAGAATTATCACTACTAGCTCGTAAGTTTCCCGGGCACGATTCTTACCCTGGCGATTCTTTTTACACTCACGCCAGACTTTTGGAACGGGCCGGAAAATATAAAACCGGCAGCATTTCCTGCTTAGCTGTCGCCGAAACGACTTCTAATGACCTAACCGATTACATCGTTTCCAATTTAATCGGCATTACCGATGGCCATATTTTATTTGACAGCCAGCTTTATTTGCGGGGCAACCGGCCGGCCATTAACGCTCTTTTGTCCGTCAGCCGAGTAGGGCACCAAACCTGCAATCATCTGCATCAAGAAATCAGCCAAACTTTAACGGCGTTCCTGGTCGAATACGAGCGAGTTTTGGACTTTTCGCATTTTGGCGAAGACACTTCGGAAAGTGTTGTTAAAACGTTACGGCGTGGCGAACGACTGCTGGCCTTTTTAAATCAGGCGGTGGAAATCGTGATGCCTTTGCCGGTCCAATTGACCTTCATTGGCATGCTTTGGAATGATTTTTTTACTGATTTACAGCCGGCCCGAATCAGCGGCTACCGCGAAACTTTAACGAAGGCTTTTAACGAACATAGTCACGTGTCATTTTTAATTGACACTTGTGTGGCCGCCGAGGATTTTAAGGCCCTGATTGCGTTTGTGAGTGATCATCGAGTGGAACTTTTGGCGGCTTGTGGAATAAAATCGTAATTTACAATTTTAACTATTATGCACATAAAAAAAATAACCGAAGATTTGGATTTATACAGCACCTTTTGGGAATTAACTCAGACCTATGAGGACGTTTGTACCACCAAGATCCAAAGCATTCGCGAAAAAATCTTTGGGACTCGAACTTATATTGACGGCCTTTACGAGGTCTTTAATCAGTTACGATTGTCGCATCAATACGGCCCGGTCAAGAAGACCGCCACACCAATCGCGGCCTCACACGTCCTGGTTCTTTTAACCTCCAACCGCCGTTTTTCCGGTAAAATTACCAAATTGGTCTTTAGCCAATTTTTAGAGGCCTATCGCAAAGGTGGCGCAAAAGTCATTGTGATCGGAAAAATTGGCCGCCATTTAATCGGTCAACAGTCACCAAAAATTCCGGCCACTTGTTTTGAAGTCCCGGAAGAAAAGATCGCAATTTCCGACCTGCAACCGATCTTAAACGAAATCAATAAATATCAAACTGTCGATGTTTTTTACGGCCGTTTTATCAATTTAGTTAAGCAGCTGCCACTACAATACAATTTAGCCGGTGATTATGAGGCTTTAAAGGCCTTGGCTCCGGAAAGCCGTGAAACGCCGACCAGTTACATTTTTGAACCCAGTCTGCCTAAAATCCAGAATTTTTTTGAAACCGAATTACTTACTTCTTTCTTTCGTCAAAATATTAACGAATCCCATTTGGCTAACCTTGGCTCCCGGGCCATGAAAATGGAGGAGAGCAGCGTTACGATTAGCGAGCGGGTAAAGATTCTAAACGCCGCTTTGCGCGTGGCGACGCGCGATTACGAAAACCGTAAACAACTAAACATGCTTCCGGCGATTTTTTATGGTAACTTTAACTGATCGGGAATTTTCAATTTGAAATTTCAAATTAGTTAGGTAATTAAACTTATGGTTTCTACTTTAAACTCAAGTAAAAATACAGGCCACGTCATCGGCGTTCGCAGCCAGATTGTGGAGGTGGAGTTTAGCGGAGAAAGTCCTAGGATTCACGACATTTTATTGGGAGTGACTAAGTCGGAAATAATGCTTGAGGTCTCTGCTTCCGCCACCGCTACCTCTTTTTACTGTCTTTCACTGGGTGACACTACCAGCATCTGCCGCGGCGACCAGGTGGCTCCTCGGGGCTCGGGTCTAACTATTCCTTCCGGGGCGGGGGTTTTGGGGCGAGTCTTTGATATTTTTGGCCGGCCGCACGACGGTCTGCCCGAATTGTCACTTACCGATAATTGCACAATTGATTTGTCTGCCGCTGAGCAGTTTAAAACCGCCGGTCGGCCGTTTGAGGTCCTGGAGACGGGCATTAAAGCGGTTGACTTTTTTTCGCCGGTTCTTAAAGGCGGCAAGATTGGGCTTTTTGGGGGCGCGGGAGTCGGGAAAACGGTCCTTTTAAACGAAATTATTCATAACTTTTTAATTCGCGAGGATAAGTCTCTTGACGCCATCTCGGTCTTCGCGGCGGTAGGGGAGCGCTCTCGTGAAGCTCAGGAACTTCATGAATTACTGCAACAAACCGGCATCGCCCCCTACGTCACCTTGCTGCTGGGGCAGATGGGCGCTAATCCGGCGGTCCGTTTTCGCACCGCTTACGCTGCGGCGGCCCTGGCTTCAGATCTTCGTGACAAACTAGGAAAAGATGTACTATTTTTGATCGATAATGTCTATCGTTTTGCCCAAGCCGGTAGCGAATTGGCCACTTTACAAAATGCTATTCCTTCCGAAGACGGTTATCAGCCCACTTTAACTTCGGAAATGGGGCGGCTGCACGAAACTTTGGATTCCAATAGCCGCGGCTCCATTACGTCTATTGAGGCCGTTTTCGTGCCGTCTGACGATTTAAGCGATTACGGGGTACGATCAATATTTCCTTATTTAGACACTTATTTAGTGTTATCGCGGACGATTTATCAAAAAGGCTTGGTGCCCGCTATCGATTATTTGCAGTCAACTTCCGTCGCTTTAGACAGCCGTCTTGTTTCCCCTTTACATCACGTGGCTTGCTTTGAGGCCAAGTCATTACTTGAAGAGTCGGCTCGAATTGAACGCTTAGTTTCACTGATTGGCTTTTCGGAGTTGTCGGCCCACGATCAGCAGGTGTATACGCGGGCCACTTTAATTAGAAATTATATGACACAGAGCTTTTTCTCGACCAGCAGCCAAACCGGCCGGACTCCGGCCTTTGTGCCTTTGGAGAAGACAGTTCGTGACGTCCTGGAGATCTTAAACGCCAAGCATGATAACTTAGATCCGCAAAAGCTCCTTTATATTGGGAGTTTAGATGACTTGTCTTCTGACTTAAAAGCCGGAATGTAAATGGTGACTTGGTTGTTGCGACATCGAAGGACACCGTAGGGTGGGTTGACTTCCCAGTTGCTGTGATCAACTAATTTGAGCTTTATCAATCCCTTAAACTCAGTGATAAAATTGGCGTGGCCCGGTAGAACGTCAAAAGGCCCGGTGTCATTGCGGGCCGACACTGCGGTTACTTCGGCGGTATAAGAACTTTCTGGCGAAATCACTTCAACTTTCATTGATGGTGTGGCAGTTGTTTCCATATGTGACTTAATGTTAAGGGAATCTGTTGATGACGTCAAATTGATTATGTTATTATAATTTCATGTCCGATTATCGCCCAACAGAAATAGAACCGAAATGGCAAAAAATCTGGGAAGACTCTCATCTTTATCGTGCGATTGACTCTGATCCACGCTCCAAAGCCTACATTCTGTTTGAATTTCCTTATCCGTCTGGGGACCGTTTACATGTTGGTCACGCGCGCTCTTACTCCGCTTTAGACGCTCTGGCCCGCAAAAAGCGGATGCAGGGCTACAACGTGCTGCTACCAATGGGCTGGGATGCCTTTGGCCTGCCGGCCGAGAACTACGCCATAAAGACCCACACTATTCCTCAAAAAGTTGTCGCTGAAAACATCGAACACGCCCGCACTCAGGCGAAGAGTTGGGGGCTGTCCGTTGACTGGTCGCGAGAGATCAACACCACCGATCAGAATTACTACAAGTGGACCCAGTGGATTTTTGTAAAAATGTTCGAACGAGGACTCGCTTATTCGGCGGATCTACCGATAAATTGGTGCCCCAGCTGTAAAATTGGTTTAGCCAATGAAGAAGTGGTCGATGCCAAATGTGAGCGTTGTGGTACTGTCACAGAGCGACGAAATGTTACACAATGGGTTCTTCGTATCACAGACTATGCTGATAGGTTAATCGATGACTTAGAAACAGTCGACTACTTGCCAAAAATAAAAGCCCAGCAGATTAATTGGATTGGAAGGAGTACAGGAACAAACGTCCGATTCTCCACCCGTCATTCCGGGCTTGACCCGGAATCCAGTAACTCCGTCCGATCGAAATCGAATTTACTAGATTCCGGCTCCGGGGCCGGAATGACGGGTTTTATTGAGGTCTTCACGACCCGTGTCGACACCATTTACGGTGTTACTGCCATCGTCGTCGCCCCGGAACATCCATTAATTAATAAATTAATCGAATCTTCGGGAGACCTCTTTCTCGATTCTGTAGGGACGGGGCATGCCCCGTCCTCAACCGATGACGATATAATTAACGAGGTGCGTCATTACGTAGAATCTGCCAAACGCAAATCGGAACTTGACCGCACCGATCTTTCCAAAGAGAAAACCGGCGTTTTTACCGGTCTCTATGTGAAACATCCTTTGACCGGTGAAAAGTTGCCGGTCTGGGTAGGGGACTACGTCATCGGTAGTTACGGCGGCGGGGCGGTTATGGTGGTGCCGGCGCATGATGCTCGGGACTACGAGTTTGCTGTTAAATACAACCTACCAATAAAAACCGTCATACAAAACGTAGGGGCGGGATTCATCCCGCCCTCGGACGATCCAATCGAGGGTCGCATAAATGCGACCCCTACGTTGGTATTTTCCGATTATGGTGTCCTGGTAGACTCTGGTTCTTACACAGGTCTCACCTCCGAAGCGGCGATGACCCAAATCACTGCCGACCTGGCCACGAAAGGCCTAGGATCGTCCGCTAAACATTACCATTTACGAGATTGGATCTTCTCCCGTCAACACTACTGGGGCGAACCGATTCCTTTAATTCACTGTCCTAAATGTGGCGTTGTGGCCGTTCCAGTTGACCAGCTCCCGGTCAAATTACCTGAAATAGAACACTACGAACCATCTAGTACCGGAGAGTCACCACTTGCCGCAATGACAGACTGGGTCAATGTACCTTGTCCTAAATGTGGGGAACCGGCCAAGAGAGATACCGATACTATGCCAAACTGGGCGGGGAGTAATTGGTATTTTGTGGCGTATGTGTTGGCTCAAAAAATCAACGCCCCTACGTTGGAATCGGGTGACATCTTTTCTGCAAATAAAGACCTTCTTAAATACTGGTTGCCAGTAGACACATATAACGGTGGCATGGAACACACCACTTTGCATCTTTTATACTCGCGCTTTGTTTATAAATTTTTGTTTGACTTAGGCGTTGTGCCCGGAGTAGAGCCTTACGCTAAGCGTCGTAGTCATGGAATGATTTTGGGTCCGGATGGCGGTAAGATGAGCAAGTCTCGCGGTAACGTTATTAACCCTGACGATATTGTTCGCAACTATGGGGCCGATACTCTGCGGATGTACGAGATGTTCATTGGGCCTTTTACCGAGGCCGTGGCCTGGAACCCTGCTGGGGTGGTGGGCGTCAATAAATTTCTGCACAGAATTTGGAAACTAATAATGACCTCTAAGGCTGACGATGACTCGAATACAGACTTTTTATTAAATAACTTAGTCCACAAGGTTTCCAGTGACCTTGACGAAAACTCCATGAAGTTTAATACGGCGGTCTCCTCCTTTATGTCGTTCATAAATGAAGTAGAGAAGACCGGCCTTAACGAGGAACAGAAAGAGACACTCTTAAGATTATTGGCACCGTTTGCACCACATATAACAGAGGAACTTTGGCATCAATTGGGGCATTCAGATAGTGTTCATTCGCAGCCGTGGCCGAAGTATTTAGAGGGGGTCAAATCCGGCGCCGCTGTTACCATCGTAGTCCAAGTTGCGGGAAAAGTGAGGGGAATGTTGACGGTTTCGGCGGCTGAAGCTGGCAACCAAGAGCTGGTAACTGCCAAGGCCTTCCAAATGCCGAAGGTACTGGATTATTTGAGTGGGGTCACGCCAGGAGTAGTGTTTGTACCTGGTAAAATAATTAACTTTGTTGTGTAAATCGTCGGTCGAGGACGACCCATGCCTCGTCCTCGATATGAATATGTCAGAATTTATCGAAAGTGGTTCATGGAGAAATTATTTAATAGCATCCTTAGTGGGCGGCGTCATAGTCGCCCTGGTCTTCGTTTTCATAATTAAACCTTCGTCCCCAGCGTCCACTGTGACTCAACCGACAACGTCGTCAACAGGGCTCCAGAAAGTGGCTGGTACTTCGTCGGCGACCTTGTTACCCAGTCCGGTCAGCGATCTAATCATCGACGTTTCCGGAGCCGTCAATCGGCCCGGCGTTTATAAATTGCCTACTGGTAGTCGACTTGGCGAAGCCGTTGATGCTGCTGGAGGTGTCAATGTAGGACAAGCGAATGCGGAATTAATCGAGAAGTCTATCAACTTAGCTCAAAAATTAACCGATGGCCAGAAAGTTTACGTGCCTTTTAAAAATGACACTACTATTATTGGGGCTGCCGCGGCTGGGTCGAGTGTGGCTGCGAACAGTGGCCCGATAGGTATTAATTCTGCTAGTAACGCAGAGTTGGACGTCTTACCCGGTGTTGGCCCTGCCACGGCCGCTAAAATTATCGCCGGCAGGCCGTATTCGTCAATTGAAGATTTAGTTACAAAGAAAGCAGTGGGGCAAAGTGTGTTTGATAATATTAAGGGTTTGATTTCCCTCTAATTAATAAAATTACTCCAACAATTAAATAATAAACCACTAAAAATTCCGATCCCCATTTAAAATCGACGGCGGCGTAGGGCACTTTAGCCAACATTGTCACTGTACTTACGTAAAAGCTAGCCGGAACCACTAAAATCGCCCCCAGCACTCGGCCTAAAAAGTTGCTAAATGGGCTGACGGCCGTCAACAAGGCTCCGCCGGCCATCAGGTAGGGAATTGTCCAGCCGACGGCGAGATTAGCGATGGGGGAGATCAAAGACAAACGCCCAAAGGTCGTTGCCAGGATTGGTATCACTAATATCTGAGCTGCTAAGGTGGTCCTCAATTCCTCGTAAATAGATGTATTACGAAGCCAACTAATAAACTTTGTAATTATTGATCGGGTCGAGGACGGGGGATGCTCCGTCGCTACAGCCGTTTGTTGGGAGGTCTCCTTCAGATTTGTAGGGACGACCCATGGGTCGTCCTCAACCGATTTAAGTTTCTTCGTGTTTGGTGTTTTCTTTGTAGAAAAAAGTAGTATTCCCAAAGTCGCTAGAAATGACAACTGAAACCCCACGTCTTCTACGTAAAGCGGGTTAATCAGAAGCATCACCAGGGCGGAGATGATTAAAAGTCGAATCGTGTCTTTTTCCCGACCAAAATATCTTCCAATGACGACTAGTCCACCCATAATGCCAGCTCTAATAGCGGGCGATTCGGCCCCGGTCAACATGACAAAGATAACAATGCCAAAGATTGTAATGTCTTTTAGAGCTTGATTAAAGTCCGCTGGCAAATTAGCTTTTTCGCCCCATAAAGCTCCGCCGACTAGTTCCGCTTCGGGGGAAGGGAGGTATTTGGCTAATTGATGGCTTAATGTTGCTCTTAGTGTCAAAAGTTTGGCTTGGAGTTGGGTTATAACGGATTGACGATTAACGATTGACGATTGACGATTTATCTTCGGAAAAGGCATCTCGAGTTTAGTATTTAGTGTGCCTTTGACTGTTAAAGTGTCACCGTAATTATAGACCGGCGGGTAACGGGCGATTATCGTTACTTGTCCTAATTTAAATCGTTGATACTGGCCCGTAACCTTGGGAATCTGTTGCAATGTCACCGTAATTTCGTAGGACATATCTTTTGTTGGTGGTACGAGCTTAATCGTTTGATAGCGCACGAAGATGGCTAGTGCCAATAAAGTGACGATCAGAATGTCTATTAAAGTCTCTTTTGACATAAATACATATTTAAAAATAAAACGAATAAACGTAGGGGCGGGATTCATCCCGCCCTCGATCGAGGGTCGCATAAATGCGACCCCTACGTTAACCATTTTTATTCCAAAACCCAATTCCCATCAATTCCCAGATCGACATTAACATCACCCACTTCATCCGTCCTCAAAACTTTCGTTCCCAAAATCGTCGCTTCTCCCAACACTTTAGGCGATGGTTGGCCGTAATTGTTTTTACCAACGCTGACTACTGCTAGTTGCGGTCGAATTTCTTCCCATAAAGTGGGGTCGAAATTATTAACTGATCCATGATGTGGTACTTTTAATATAGTGATTGATTCTTCCGGAATATTTTTGAGGTTTTGAATAGTCGCGTCTCCGGTCAGCAAAACACGCGCTTGACCGAACTCCAGCTCCGTAACGACCGAGTCGCTGTTCGTGTCGTTATCATTAAGGTTTTGGGTTCGGGGCGGATTGAGCACAGTGATGCCAAGCGTACCGATTTCGTACCGATCATTTTGGTAGATTGAGGTGACGTGGGCGTTGAGAGCATTAAATTGTTGGCAATTAAAAAGAGTGCAGTTAGTAGTATTGGCGAAAACTTGGTTGACTTGACAGCGCTTTAGGGCTTCTAGTAGTCCCGCTTCATGGTCAGAATCGGGATGGGTTAAAATTATCGCTTCTAATTTGCATTCGCCGAATAGGAAAAACGGTGACAAACGGCTCATTAGCACTTTTCCATCCGGTCCGCCATCAACTAGAATAAGTTTGTTCTCCGGGGTCTGTATCAAAGTGGCGTCCCCTTGTCCGACGTCAAGGAAGTGGATTTTTAGCCCGCCTTCGCTTTGTTTCGGTGAGGTCACGGAGGTCAAAAAAGGAGCAGGGGAGCGGTAGATTTTTACGGCGTAGAATAAGGCTATTAACAAAGCAGCAACGATGATTTTATACAAATTTCTTCTCACTTTTTAATCGTACCATTATTATAAAACATAGTGTATAATTTAGAAATGTTGCAAGCCGAACGCACTTTTATCGCCATTAAATCAGAATCAATTCAAAGGGGACTAATTGGCGATTTTGTCACCCGCTTTGAAAGGCGTGGGATGAAGCTGGTGGCCTGTAAAATGGTCGTGCCAACTCGCGAACTTATGGAGTCTCATTATAAAAAAACTGATGAATGGTTCCTTAAGGTGGGCACTAATAAAACTAAGTATTTACAGGAGCACGGTGTAAATGTCGCAGAAAGTCCTATCGATATTGGCAAAGGGGTGCAACAAGCGCTAGTTAATTCCTTTATTGGTAAACCTGTTTTAGCGATGATCTGGGAAGGCGCTAACGCCGTTGCACTAGGCCGGAAAACAGTCGGTTCGACGGACCCAATGTCTGCAGATATTGGTTCCATTCGTGGTGACTTTACGATCGAATCTCAAGGTTTGGCTGAATCCAGCGACAGAGCTATTCGGACGCTAATCCACGCTTCAGGTTCGGTTGACGAGGGCAAAGATGAGATCGCAATGTGGTTTACGCCTGCCGAGATTATTGATTACCCTTTAGTACTAGAAGAAGTCCTTTACGGCGACAACTGGGGCCATTGCGCCAACTACCAAGATAAAGTGTAGTTTCCTAGTAAAAATTCCTTGTGGTATCATTATAAATTGAGTTAGCGGGGTGTGGCGCAGCGGTAGCGCGCTCGGTTCGGGACCGAGAGGCCCTGGGTTCAAATCCCAGCACCCCGACCACTCTTTTTAAATCAATTCCCAAAATATTCCTCTAAATTCCTCTTAGGCTTAGCGGACAAAATTTGTCGATCGGCAAGAAATGTCACTGACAAATAGCAGCACGTGCAGTAAGTTGGGACGCTCGTTTCGCTCGCTACCAATTTTCTAGGCGAAAATTGTTAATCTATTAAAAATGACAAATCTTAGCGTATGCATAATTCTGTCAATTCGAAGATAGCTTGGAAAAGAGGAACGCCGCGAGTTTAAGTTGACAGTTGTCTTCTTATTCTCACGGCGCGCAGTGGTTACTGCAAGGTTCTAGTTAGAAACTTGAGATAACCATTGGTGGTATATTTTGTCGACTTGTCTGAAAACAATCACAGTAGTCGACCGCTCTAAAGAAACGTTGTGAACATCGTCCAGCAACGTAAACTTTAAAGCGTTTGATCCCAATATTCGCGGCACCATCACCCAGACCATTTCCAAATCGACTGGGCAACTATATTTGTCAGGATTGACGCCAATATGCAAACAATGTTGACCTGATCCGTCCGTTGCATAGGGCGACGACGTCCCCTCAAACGGTGAAGTAATTAGCAGATTCGCTCCACCACTGCTGGTAAAAGTCACCGTGAACGGTCGTTCATAGGCGACGTAAGTGGGCACGGTCGCACTAATGACAGGTCCACTCGGGGCGACGACGGTCGTGGTTACAAAGCTGCTTGCGACCAGCGAGTTCGTGTCGCCGTAGCTTTCAAACCCAAAGACGTGTGTCCCCAGCTCGGTGGCCGTTACTACCCAGCGATACTCGACGTGGCTCGTGCAGCCCCAAACGTCGAAGTTATAAAGCATGTCGGTGCATGTTACGTTTTGGTCGTTAACCGCAACAGGCGAAACCGTGCCTTCGAATGGCGGCGCCACCAAAGTCAAATTTCCGATGTCACTTCGAAAAATCATTGTGAATGGGACACCCAAAGTCACTGTTGACGGTAGGGTGACGTGAATGGTTGGGGCGGGAATTGTTTCACCTTTGGCTGGTTTAGTACTTGCCAAAAACATCCCGATAGCGATTGCGATACTGACAAATATCAATATAATCGCGATAGCGGCAGCGAATTGATCTATTTCCGAATTTTTATTCTTGATCACGATTTCTCTCCTTTGGAGAATATTTGGCCTCAAGGGGCCTGATTTGAACTGAGGGGATTGTAACAGAAAATAGACCTGTAGTCAACGAAGCAACCAGTCAAAAAATAACCGGAAGATCTCTTTTTAGTAAAGATCTTCCGGCGGATTAGCGGAATTTATTTAACGCACCAGGAAGGCGGGAATGTCGCGATGCACCTCATCAACAACAACATTTATCGTGCCTGTCTGTTGAGTCACAAAACGTTCAGTGCCGACCAACTGCCTGGCGTCGTGACTAGTTTCTACCACATCAGGAACACCACGAGGAACACGGATTTTCGTGCCGATCAACGGTAAATCCTGAAGACGAACGACGGCAGTATTGGCGCAACAACCTAATTGCAATGCGACGACGACTTTACGCGTACTCATTATTAGTCTCTCCTTTGAAATTTATAACGAATCCTTTTAGGATACGGGGATTCTATACTTCAATTTTGAGGATGTAAAGAGCAAGCTTTGTCATTCCGGGACAAGACCTGGAATCCAGTAACGGATCCGTTCGCATTTCTGGATTCTGAATCAAGTTCAGAATGACGAGTGCTGTGGGTTTATTGCTTCTCGAAATACAGCGTCACCGTTGACGACACTTCCTGCGTCCCGACCTCAATCTGCGGCGCTGTCGCCTTAGCGTCCAGAGTGCTCACGCCCGCGCCATACATCATGGGGTAGGGAACTGGTGTTGAATTTGACTCGACAATGTTCGTCACTTTCCCCAATTTCAATCCAAGTGAGGCCGCCAACTTCTGAGCTTGAAGTTTAGCATTGCTAATGGCTTGATCACGGGCCGCGGCGCGATAAACATTCGGGTCACTAATTTCAAAACGGGCGCCGTTTACTTGATTGGCACCGGCCGTGGCGGCCTCAGCAATCACTGATGATACGCGGCTCAAGTCCTTGACTTTGATTGTAATGGCGGCGTTTCCGTTATAACCATCAATGCTGTTTTGACCGGTCGGAGAATAATTGTAGTTAGGAGTAATCGAGTAATTCGAAGTCGTGACGTCAGCCTTGGCGATCCCGAGCTTTTCGACCGCTGCCAAAATAGCATTGTTAACAGCGTCAATTTTACTTTGGACTTCGGCGACGGAGTTGCCAGCGTTAACTACGATTCCGGCGTCTACATAAGCCACATCCGGAACGGCTGTCACTTTACCGATCCCAACCACGGCCAGGTCAATGGGAGCTTGCAGGTTAGTAATGCTTAGCGGCAGACTCAACCTAAAACCACGGATTACAAATAAGCTTGCGACTACAACCAGCGCAGTCACTACAACGAAGACGATAGCAGTCAAAAGTTTCCTAATTTCCATATAACTTAAGTATATGTTGTTACCGCCAAAAATCAAATTTCTATAATTGACAAAACTTAGCACGTGCTAAGTTTTGTTAGAAAGGGCGACGGAGGGACTTGTCCTGAGTCGAACGGACTTGTCCTGAGCCGGGTCGAAGGATTGCACTTAACTCTAGGTTATGGTAAATTGCCACTAATCAATCGTCAGATTAACAAATTAGTAAGTTCAAAGAAGATTTTAAAGGAGAGAAAAATGACTGTTACAGCAACAACGAAATATCTTAGGCTAGTGATATTTTTGTTGAATGACCAAAAAAACAAACATGCAATCCCGGCATCTGAGCCGATTAAACTGGCACTTGAAAATGCGGAGGGTAAGTTCACATACATCGCCTGTGGTACCGGGAATTCAATTTTGAACCTGGTTCGGAACTCACGAGGCGCTACTGTTTTTCAATTTGGTAACGCAAGAGCATTTAGTGATTTGGTGCGCGCCTTGGGTTTAGTCTCGGATACCGACCGCACATCTTATCCTAATTAACAAAAAGGCACCCGCGATTTATAAAATCTTTGGGTGCCTTTATCTTTTAGAAATTAATCGATTTCGAATTGATCTGTCCAGTCGACAACGTTGACCCAAAGCCTTTCAGGAAAGTCCTTTCCAGTTTTGGCTATGACGGTTACTTTAAAAACCTCGTTGCAACAACCAACTCCATTGATAGTAGCGTTAATAATTCTGGCTGTCGTTCCTGGATCAGTTTTAATGTGACCTTCATCGCTGAGTTTTACAAGCGTAAAAGCTCCGCAACTGCAACCGCGCTTTAGGGTTATTACTGCCGTAACATTTTGTTTGCTGTGAGCCCCTTTAAGCGATTTCACTACTGCTTCGTTGGCAAGAATAGCGGTCATTTTGCTCTCCTTTGAAACTACGATTTTATGTCTTTACTATACCAGCTCTGCGTCTGCTTCGATTGGTTGGTTAATCTCCAGGTTTACGGCAGAGTTAAGAACATCGTTTAACAACCTTTGATCGAGTTTGCCAACTGTGCTGCCAAGTATCGTGAATCGAACTGGCGTGTTGCTCCGCACACCTCCGTTTTTTATAATGCGCTTCAGTTTCTTTAGGAAAGCTTGGCCAATTTGTACTTGTTCAAGAGCTTTCAGTTTAAGCAAACTTTGAGCCCCAATAACCGTATTGACGATTAGCTCTAGCTTAATTTGCAGGCTATCGCTCATGCCTAAATTACTTAGGTGTCTGGCGAGCATTGCCGCACTTACGTATTCCCAATTGTCCATTTTTTTTGTCTCCCGCGAATCTCCAATTTAGACCCATATTATACACCTATCAGTTATGAATTGTTCGGGAAGAAGACGTCTACGGCAACCACTTCGATAATACTACTTAGATCGCGGCTAATGACTTCCCACATTGCTAAGGAATATTCTGTTTGAGTAGTCGACACGATCAGAGTTAGTGACTGTTTGGTTTGATAAGCTCCGTAGTTAGCGTAGATTGCAATTTGACCCCAGGTTTCTGGGTCGGCGGATACAAAGTTACCAGCAGCTTTTAGCTCTAGCAGTTTCTTGGCCCCAACTTTGTTGTAGGGAACGAAGCTAACATGCAGCTTCCAGAACTTATGCTTTCCAAATTCTCGCAACTCGTCTACCAGATTTTCCGGTTTTATTTGTCTATACATTTTACCTCTCCTTCAATATTCGATTCGTGTTGCGAGCATTATACTCTTTAGGTTAGATTTGGTTAAACTTGGTGCCAGGGTTTATAATAGGCCTACACATTAGCTTACAGAGGAGAGATCATGACTAGTAATTGTGACGGTCACACTTTGTGGCAAGGATTAGGTATAGCCACTAGTGAGTTTCAAAACCCCGATAAACAGCTACAGTCTTGGCTAACTACTTACCGGGGAAATTTATCCAATAGTATCGTAACGCCATCTATGTTGGACAAATTGATGAAGATTGTCCCTCGGCTTAGCGTTGCGATATCTCCAGAGTCTCACGATACTGCCGACTTAGTAAGTTTAAGTTTAGTTTTATACGCGCACTCGAAGGTTTTTGGGAGTATGGCTGGTCCTGCTGACGATTAAAGAGTGCTAAGAATAGCCCTCTCCTGTTTTACATAAAATAGGGGAGGGTTTTTTCATTTATCAATTAGCATTTACCATTTGTCATTTCCGTTTTTAATTTTTGGCTGTGCCAACCCGAAGGGACCCCTTTGGGGCGTTAGATCTTTTCCTTGAGGTTGGAACTGCTAAAAATTATGGTGTCCACGGCAGGAGTCGAACCTGCGACCTGCTCGTTAGGAGTGAGCTGCTCTATCCGTCTGAGCTACGTGGACATAATTTTTTCTGTTGAGCATTATGGTCGCTCCAAAGCGACCGCTGGCGTTAGCCAAACAGCGGCTCGATCCAGTAAGATTTTAACATGTTTAACCTCTTGACAATTCTGGAAAATATTGTATATTATCATCATATACAAATATGGAAGGACTGCCAGCAATTGAGGATTTTCAATGGGACCTCGGAAATGCCGATAAGAATTGGCAGACTCACAAAGTTAGCAATAAAGAGTGCGAGGAGATCTTCTTCAACGAGCCTTTGCTATTTTTTGAGGACTTTAGCCATTCTAAAAAGGAGGACCGTATCATTGCTTGTGGAATTACAAAAAATGGTCGGAAGCTTACAGTAATATTCACTGCGCGTAATGGCTTTACTAGAGTAATTTCTGCCCGGGATCAAAGTCGTAAGGAGCGACGCTTTTATGAAAAAACAAGTGATAAAGAAAATTCCTAAATTCAAAAACGAAGACGCGGAGCGTCTCTTTTGGGATACCCATGACACTACGGAGTATTTTGATTTCTCTAAGCCGATTTCGATTAGCTTCCCAAATCTAAAGCCGTCGACGGAAACGATTTCGCTGCGGCTTCCAAAGTGGCTTTTGGACAATATAAAGACCGCTGCCAATAAGCGTGACGTGCCTTATCAATCACTAATTAAGGTCTTGTTGGTCGAGTGTCTGGCATCTATTTGACAGGGGAGTGAAAGTGATTTAAAGTTATCTTAGTATGGTTTTTTACATCCATACACCTAAGCCCTAAGAGTCCTACTTCGCTCTTTTGAGCTACGTAGGATCCCACGAAGCTTTAGCGTAGTGGGAAAGGGCCTCGCTGTAAAGCGGGCAACAGGCACTTTTAAATCTAGCAGTTACAACGATTCTACTGTTTGTAATTTGTAGGGACTTTACTTTTCGACAGTCTTTTAGACTTTCGAAGGCCGTTCCATCCTGGAAATACCGGGGTCGATTCTGCTAGTAGTGTACTGATATTCTCTTAGGGGGTATTATTTTTAGACAATTTATCCGTGGCTAATTGGCCCTTCGATAAACTCAGGGCAGGGAGGAATCCCAAATGGTCAGAAATATCTTTAGGGCGCCTCAAAAGGGCGCCTTATTCATTGTTTACTTACGTACATTTTTACGTGGAGCCTGGACTGGGGATTGGACCCAGGACCTCATTCTTACCAAGAATGTGCTCTACCACTGAGCTATCCAGGCTAATTTTTCAAAACCAAGAATGTGTCCGCCAGCCGGCGGACTGTCCAGGCGTGGCTACCAATTTAGCAAGTTAGTGTCGAAAAATCCAGCAGCAAGTATCTAGAAAACAAAAAGCCCGACTTGCGTCGGGCCTTTTGCTTCCGTCGAAGTTCTTAGGAGAACTACCTTGTCAAATAGGTATCCTTATAATAGGACTTTTATGTATCGTTGTCAAGAACTTACTTTTCGCTCTGGAGCCGCCGGCGGGACTTGCACCTTCACCACTGATTTGACAATTTGAGTGAAACGAAAATTGGTAGCGAGCATTGCGAGCGTTTCAAAAAAGGTGTTCTACTAAATGACCTTCGGCGGCAAGTGGCTCCCAGAGCTACTTAAATTAGACACCTTTTAAATAGTGTCGTCAATGATTATACTGTCAGAATGCCGAAGTAGTTCAGTGGTAGAACAGTACTTTCGTAAAGTATCAACGTGGGTTCGATTCCCACCTCCGGCTCCATTAGAAACTCTTATGAACGAAGTGAGTTAGAGTTTCTTATGCCCTACGTAGCTTTAGCGAAGTAGGGCAAGGCCATCTCTTGCTTTAAAATTGCTAATTTGCTAACATCTCACTGTTATGGCTACTAAGTCACCGCGGGTTTTCTTGCATTTAGTTTGTGAGACCTGCAAAAATCAAAATTACACTACCAAAAAGAACAAAGTCGAAAACACCGAGAAGTTGGTGCTTCAGAAATATTGCTCGACTTGCCGCAAGCACACCAGTCACAAAGAAACCCAGAAGGTTAAATAAAACCTCGTCATTCCGGCCCCGGAGCCGGAATCCAGTAACTAGATTCCGGGTCAGGCCCGGAATGACAAGAGTGGTTAAATTGTTTTATACTTAACACATGACTCAACGCACCATCAATGATCTCTATCCCGTCCTTTTTGATCAGACAATCTCAGGCGACACTGTCATTTACCAAGTCGAACCGCGTTCGGACGGCCAAATTGGTCACGTCACCACTATTTTCCCGGTGATGCTAGGGCCAGAATTTCCTAAAACCATGGGGCATTATCACGTTCCGCCGCATAGCGAAACTTATACTATTAAAGAGGGCACCGGCCTCATCGTCATCCAGGCGGTCGACGTTACAGGTGCAGTCACTGACTTCCAAACGATTCCGGTCACAGCGGGCACGGTTTACACCGTCCCTGAAGGCTACGGACACTTGCTTGTCAATCTCGGCGCAAGTCCGCTAGTCGCCTGGGACAACTGGGACGAGGCCTGGGCGCAGCATGACTATGAAGATGTTATAAAACATCAGGGTTTTGCGAACTATATTTTGAAAGGTACTCCTGTTTTCACAATTACCCCCAATTCAAAATATTTAAAAATTAAAAATTAAAAATTTACTGCCATTTCGGTGTATAATCTCCTCAATTAGTTTTCACATCTTGATAAGGAGAGGTAAAATGACTACTCGATTTGACGCTTTTAAGTGGTACTCGTGGTACGTTTTAACAATACCGATTCTATGTTTTCAGGCGTTTTTATGTTTTGGGATGGGGCTGTGGACAGTTGTTGATTTTGGCCTTTCTTTAGTCGGGATGTTGCTCCTAACTTTGATGACTTCTCTTGTCCTGTCGTTAATGATTTTGGTGTTGGCCATTGGCAATGCTGGCATCGTTTCACGACTGCCTAAAGAAGAGTTGTCCCAAATGGTAATGCGGGATCTTGATCCAACTGGCGCGGTTAATGGTATAGAAGAGCACTGTTCTTATAATGTAATAACCTCGTCAGCTTGGTTTGCGCTGGGGATGTTGTCGTTAGGGCTCATGGCTGGGTTGTGGTTAGTTATAGTGGACAAGCAACCCATCTTCGGGATTTCTGATCGGCAAGTGTTGCAGCTGTCTTTACTACTAGGGTTAGTAGGTGGCTTACTACCGTTAGTTGTATCCGCCGGATACTTGTATTATCGCTGGTGGCCTGGGACTTTTTCGCGCTTGATCGTGGTAATGGGTTGCTGCGGTCGCTATTTTTTGCAGGATCCGTTTAGGACTGCCGTGATACTCCAAAATGCTAGAAAACACGCTTTTCGGGTTGAAACTGACATTAATAATTCCGACAAGTGGCGGCCTTTGTAGCGTTTCGACCCCCGTTTAAGTTTTTATACTTAGCGGGGGTCAATCATAGCCCCCAATTGACCGCAAGCCGCATAATCGCCTTCTCCAATTGATGATCGTAAGCTGCAATTAATTCCTTTTTCCTTTAGAATTTTTAAGAACGTCTGTGCAATTCGGTCCTCCGGCGCTTCGAACGTTATATCTTTGTTGCCGGCGTGAAATTTTATTAGATTAACATAGAAAAGGTGGGGGAGTGGTCGATTTTTGACGAGGGTGGCAAGGTCGCGAGCATGTTTGGCGTCGTCGTTGACGTCTTTTATCAAAACGTACTCCAGAAATATTTGACGGTGAGTGGCGGCGGCGTGCTCGTCAAGAGCCTTCATAACCTCATCCAGAGGGTAGGTGGTCGAAATTGGCATTAAACGTTGTCGCTCCGCTTCATACGGTGAGTGTAACGAAAAGGCCAGGTTAATTTGGGGTAGCAATTCCGCCATCCTTTTAATTCCGGGGACGATACCGACAGTTGATAAGCTAATCTTCCTCATCCCGAGGCCGAACTTAGTCGGGTCGGTCAACTCCAAAATCGTCGCGACGACCGCTTCCAGATTTAAAAGCGGTTCGCCCATGCCCATGAAGGTAATATTGCTAATTTTATAGCCCGTACTCTTAAAGTACAAAACTTGATCAATAATCTCATCGCTACTTAGACTACGGCCCAGTCCCATTCGGCCTGTCGAGCAAAAAGCGCACTTCATGGCGCAGCCCGATTGGCAGGAAACGCAAATAAAGTCTGGTCTGGCGACTGTCTCCAGTGGAAGGCCGTCACAAGTCTCAAAAAGCACTTTAGTAGAGTTAATACTTTTTATAGTTGTTATAGCTTTTATAGATGATATTGATCCTAATTTGTGTTCTAGTGTTTCCCGCAGGGTTTGCGGTAAACTTAGCATCTCCGAGTACCTTAGCACTCCCTTGCCGTAGAGTGCTTCGTTAATTTGGGTCAGCCTAAACTGCGGTTCACCCAATTCTTCCAGGATTTCTTTAATCTTTTCCTCACGATTTCCTATTCTATTCCCAATCACGAGAACATTATACAGATATTATTTTAATTCTTAACTGCAGACAAAACTAAGCACGTGCTGATTTTTGTCCAAAGTACAAAAACAAGAAACCCTCCGTGGCTGTAAAGCGGGGGAGGGTTTTTAAACGATGCGCTAATTTTAAACCGTTATTTCAGTAATCATCAGAGTTCCATTACAATCTCGTTCCCTAATAATCACTCTGTTCTCTACAAATTCAAAAGTACCGTGGGCACGTTTTAAATTTGTTAGAGTATTTTCGTCATTAAACCAGCCTTTAAACCGAAGCGTCTGGTAGTTAAAGCGAACGCTGATTTCACAGGTCCCATCTTTACAGTGTTCCTGACTAACAGGCTGCCGCGGCCACAGCTCCATAACTTGACTGCTGGGGGGTAACATCTATGTCATCAGGGGCATAAATGTAAACCACGGCCTGCTGCTTTTTATCAAAAAGATCTTCCAGTTTGGCGGCAATTCGACCCATTCTAGCTGGCGTCAAAACAATTGGTGCGCTCATTTTCTTCTCCTTCATTTTACGAAAAAGTGTAATGGATATTTACACCTTTTTTATTAGTAAACGTAATGTGAATGCAGTCAGTAGTGCTAATTACAGAAACAACCCCCATAATTAACGGCATTGGCCAAAGCTTTTCGTCACTGTCGAGCAACTCCAAATAAATTGCCAAACACGGCGCACGAGTATCTTTTTCGCGCACAATAGTAATATTTCTTAACTCGGTACTTTGTAGAAAACTAATCCTAGGCTTACCGTTACCCGATGTTTCTATCTTAATGACGCTTATCATGTGATTGCCAAAGACCTTTCGTAGCAATGGCAACCAGCTATCGACGTTTAACGGGTTTATTTCGGCTGGGAATGTAACTCCCATATTTTTATTTTTATCTAACATTTCTTCCTTCCTTTTAAATTTGATTACGAACTTTAGGCCTTATAGTAGCACTAAATGGTCGTCACCACAACTAAAAATATGCAGGTATTTAGTAATTGACAAAACTCAGCACGTGCTATAAATTGTCTGTAACATAAAACATGCATATGAGTTTGGAAATTAGTAATAAAAATAATCAAGATTACGTCAAAGAGCTGTCGCAAACTTTGTCGAATCAAGTGGCCGAAGAATTGCTAAGTAAAAAATACGCCGGCGTTAAAGAGGTTTTAGGTCTAGTGGGGGCTGGGGCTTTTTTAGCGGCGTCTCTTGTCGCTCCCAAGTTCTCTCGAGTTTTCAAATCTCTAATAAATGATCCTGATGCGCCAGAGCCGTGGCGGCGTTTTAATATTCCTTACCTCAAACGGACTCTGGTGCGTCTAGAAAAGCAAAAGTTGGTGACGATCCGAGAAGAAAAAGGAGTATCAGTCGTAGAAATTACTAATTCCGGGCGGCGAAAAATCCTCAAATTTGCTTTGGATGCTATCGAAATTAAAGTTCCCAGGTCGTGGGACCGGACGTGGCGCCTGGTTAGCTACGATATTCCCAGAGAACAGAGCGCCCTAAGAATGCAAATTATGGAGTATTTAAAAGTTTGGGGATTTTATCAAATTCAGGAGAGTCTATATTTGCATGCATATCCTTGCGAAAAAGAAGTGATATTTTTAAGAGAGTATTTAAAAGCGGGGGAGTATATTCAGATTTTCACCGTCACAAAAATAGAAAATGACCAGCCCTTCCGCGACTTTTTCGATATCTCTTAATTCTATAAATACCACATTTACATAGTTGAAAACCGTATTATATTTATAGACAAATAGCAGCACGTGCTAAATATTGTCAGGTTAGATTTTGGCAATAATAGAAAAGTGTTACGGAGACGTAAAATTTACTTCGTAAATTAACGTCTCACTGTTAAGCTCTAGCTTCATCGTGGCGATTCGACAAGATCTTAACGTGGCAGGCCTGCCAGGGCTCGAACCTGGAATAGTGCTTTTGGAGAGCACAGTGATACCATTTCACCACAGACCTAAAAACCTACATTATTGTACCATTTTAGTTATTGACGTGATGTTTTAGCAGTGGTATTTTGGGGGAGTCGATCGAATAGCGTTCACATTAGCGTCAGAAGAAAAGGAGACGAGTATGTTTGTGTTTCGGGTTTCGTCTGAATGTAATGTAGTTGTGCGCTCGGCGGAACTGCCACGTCTTGTTGATTGATCGCATCTCAACGGACTGGCCACGGAGTTACATCGTCATAATTTCCAGGGGGAATTTGATAATGTAGCTCCGTTTTTTTGACCCCACAAACCTCTAGTGTTATAATCAGCCCAGCTTTTCGAATCGAATTAGGGCGTAATAGTCAAAAAGCGTGGGTTTTTAGAGCGATTTGAAATAGAAATACCAGTGAGTGAAGTAAACACGACGAGATCTTTTTAGGCCATTATGGATTTTAAGTTTCTGTTTTAAGTGAGTAAATTCTGCCTCTAAACA
>JAPLWK010000007.1 GCA_026396615.1 candidate division WWE3 bacterium
AAAGTTAGAAATATGGTGGATAAAGCCAGTAAAGCTTGAGAAATCATGAAATACTATTATATACCGCCAACGTCTTTTTTGCCGTCTGCTCCCAGGTAAAGTCCCGCAAAATCATTTGTTTAAAATCCTCCGACGGTTTGTGAGTAAAAGAGGCTGTGATTGCGGAAACAATAGATGCGATATTGGCCGGATCGCAATATTCACCATTTTCGCCTAAGTACTCTTCACAGTAGCCTTTACGAGGGGCCACAACACCGCAGCCTGCCAAAGCCGCTTCTAGGTTTACCAGTCCCGTGGTTTCCTTCCAACTGGCGGAAACATGGGTTTTGGCGGCCGCAAAAACTGCCGGCATTGATAGATACGGCAATTGATCGATGTGGACGATCCAAGGATTTTCCAGAAGCGCTCGTTTTACCAGGCGGGAGTATTCGAAATGATGGGGGTTATAAGAGCCAACAAGAACTAAACGAAGTGCTGGGTCTATTTGGCGCAAAATTTTGACCGCCTCGATCACTCGCAACTGATTCTTGCGGGATTCGAGTCGTCCCACACACAAAATAAATGGAAACTGACCATATTCTTTGATAAATGATGACGAATCAGCGTTGTAAAAGACAGGACTAACACCATTTGGAACAACGTCCGACTTAAATTCGATCCCTAAATCCTCTTTTATGGCATCACGCTCCCCAAGAGCATTCGGCAGTAGATATGACGAATGCGCAACAACCCATTTTTGAGCGGCCGTGGTGCTAATCGGGAGTTGAGTAATGAAATCCGGAATTTCGACAGGATTAACGAGAGCTTTATAAAAACTTTTAACAAATTCCCTTGAGCTGTAGCTCTTAAATATGGGGTAGATGACCCGTTTAAAATCGTAGCGATCGCTGTCTTCCCAAATTTTTATGTCGCTATATTTATGGTGAATTGGAGAAAGAACGTAAGGAACATTTTGAGCCACTGCGTTTTTGGCTTGGCGATAAGTCTCCCGGACCCAATCAAGATTAAACAAATGCACGAGGTCGTAACCCGCTAAATCAAAGTTGGCCGCGCAATTAATATCAACCTCAACCCCAAGCTTTTGAAGCGCCTTCTGAGTTTCTAGCAGCTGCACGGTGTCGCCACCCTGCTTGGTTAAAATATCGTAACGACTTTGCATTAAAACTTTCATAGTGAAGCTTCTCGCAGCAAGCTGCTCGGAATCTTCTTTTTTGATTTCAAAAAATTAAATTCCGTATAACTTAGCGTAATTGTCCCAGAATTTATCTAGAGTATACAGGCTGGCTACCCGGTCACGGGCTTTCCGACCCAGGTCTGAACGTCGCGACGCATCTCTAAAGAGACTATAAAGCTTTTGCGACAAATCCAAAGGATCCTCTACCTTAAATGTCAAAACTGACCCATCGCCAACTTCTTTAAGGACGGGGAGATCAGAAACAAGACAAGCTGTAGATGCAGCCATGGCTTCAAGTAGCACAATGCCAAAACCTTCGGCTAGGCTTGGAAAAACGAAAACGTCTAAATCCCCGTAAAAATAGGACTTCTTGTCCTCTGGAATCGCCCCCAGAAAGCTAACATTGCGACGAATCCCGAGATCCTCGGCCAGTTTTTTAAGAGATTCTTCCAAATGTCCGGTACTTGCAAGTAAAAGACGGGGCCAAGTATCGGCCGGCTGTGACTTGAAATTTTGCAAAAACTCTGCGAAGCCCTTGATCAAAACGTCGTGACCTTTCTCTTCCGTCATTCGCCCTAAATAGCCAACCACGAACGGTTTATCTGGATTTGACTCGGTCGACGAGGCCACAATAGGAAACTGAGAGAGGTCAACGCCGTTGCCGATTACAACAATCTTAGAAGATTCTATCCCCTCTTCTTTGATTCTAACGTCTTTAATAGATTCTGTTAAAGCGATCACTTTATCCGCCAACTTATTAGTTATAAATCTATTAATCGCTATGTTCAGTTTCTTTTTAAGCGGTGAAACTTGCCACTGACTAAGCGGCGTATGAATGTGAATAATCTTAAGTGGAGTTTTAGCGAGATACCCTGCAATGAGAGCGTTAAGCCCGGCTTTAAGTTCATGTCCGTGAATAATATCAATCTGGCGACTCTTTAAAAAAATTACTAAACGTCTAATATAGGCGAAATCAAAATCCGACCGGATTCGGTCGATAATGACGTGAGCTCCAGCCTTCTCAAAGAGCGACACCATTTCGCCATCGCTGCAGAGCACCCACACATCAGCCCCTTTTTTGACCATACCTCTGACGAGGTCCAACGTATGGTTTTCCATGCCCCCAATTTTCCCGGAATTTAAAACGTACAGTATCTTTTTCATCTTTAATACCAGTAAATTATCGCACAAATATCTGCCGTTTTCTGATAATATTATGTTAATGCTCACAGTACCTCACAGGCGCTTATTTTTAGGGTTTGCACAGTGGTGGTTTATTAAAACGCCGCAAGCAATAATTAGGCTGCTACGGCACTCCTTGGTTTATTTTGATAACACCTTGGCAATTAGTTTAATGCTGAGGATGCTGTTTGTGCCGATTTTCGGCGACAATAGCGTAATCGGTTTGATACTTGGAATTATTTTTAGGTCTGTTCGCGTCCTTCTGGGAGCAATGATACTGATTCTTGACATCGGATTTTTCGCCTTTATTTTTCTTCTGTGGGCAACCAGCTTCTTTTTATTACTTGTATTTCTAAGAATCCTAGCTTTACCAGCAATTGTTGCGATAGTTCTAATTTATAATTTTTATTTCTTAGGTAGGCCAAGAAAGAAATTAAATAAAATATCGAAATACGAATCTCCACTGCTAGCGGCTTCTACAAAATTAACTGCCGATTTTTTAAGCTCTCACTTTATTGAGAAGTTACTGAATTATCCTGATGTAACGGAATATATTTTAAGACTCGGGGTAGACATTGCTGAATTTAGAAAATCTTTACTAACAATCGATTCTTCTCAAGTAGACAAGGAATCAGTTTTAGAATTAACGTTCAAAGCAGGAATCACCGGAAAATTAAAATACGTTACACCACAACTTCTGTTCTACGCTATTTTAAAAACATCAACAATTTTTGACAAAATTTTAACCGATTATGAACTTAGCAGTGAAGTTTTAAGTAACACTTTAAATTGGTTAATTTATAAAGATAGCTTAATTAATCCTCCTAAGTTTTGGGAAGAAGAATTTTCCATTCCAATAATGGGTGGAGTGAATCGTGGCTGGACAGCCAGGCCGACCCCGCTACTTGACGAATATAGCGAAGATTTAACCGCTGAAGCTCAGAAATTCTTGATACCGCGGCCAATTGGCAAAGAAAAGATTGTCGCGGAAATGGTTGGAATTTTATCGCGAAGCACTCGTCAAAATGTCATCTTAATTGGAGCGCCCGGTTGCGGTAAAACCAGCGCCGTTCGCGGGATCGCCTATTCTATAATTGAGGGAACCGGAAGTACAGCCTTACGTTTTAAAAGGCTGGTGTCACTGGACGTCGGAGCATTAACGTCTGGCGCGGAAACGCCAGGAGCTTTAAACGGCCGAATTAACGGCTTAATTAAAGAGATTAAAGCTTCTAAAAATATTATTCTTTTTGTTGATGAGGTGCATACTTTAGTGTCGTCGGTAGGAGCCGACCCCACAGTTAGCAGCATTTTTAATACTTTGGAGCCTCACTTGTCGGCTGGCGAACTGGATTTTATTGGCGCCACCAGTATTCCTAATTACAAAAAATACATTGAACCGAATGCCGCTTTTGCCAGAGTTTTTCAAAAAGTAGAAATGAATGAGGCGAGTAAGGAGGATACTTTAAAAATTTTAGAGTTTAACGCTTTTGAACTGGAAGCAGCCAAAAAAGTGGTTATTACCTATCCGGCCTTATTAAATACAGTTGAATTATCTAGTAAAATAATTCACGATCGAGTATTACCCGATAAAGCTGTGGATATTTTAGAAAATACCTGCGCCCAAGTTTTAGCAAACGGTAAAACTATAGTCACCAAAGAGGATATTACCGCCGAAATTGCTAAGGAAACCAAGATTCCCTTAACCAGCATTACCGAAAATGAATCGACTAAACTTTTAGAACTAGAAAGTACTCTTCATAAAGAAATAATCGGCCAAGCAGAAGCGGTTAAAGCAATAACAGCCGCCATGCAGCGGGCCAGGGTTGGGATTCGGGAAGAAGGAAAACCAATTGCCAGCTTTTTATTTGCAGGCCCTACTGGAGTTGGTAAAACGGAGACTGCCAAAGCTCTAGCGAGATCCTATTTTGGTGATGAAAAAATGATGATTCGAGTTGATATGAGCGAATATCAGGAATCCAGTTCGGTTGACAGGATGGTAGAAAGACTAACGTCTGCCGTACGAGCCCAACCTTTTTCGTTAGTTCTGCTTGATGAAATTGAAAAGGCCCACCCTAACATTACCTTGTTGTTTCTTCAAGTTCTGGACGACGGCCGGTTGACGGATACCGAAGGCCGCACCATAGACTTTAGCAACACGCTAATCATTGCCACGAGCAACGTTGGTTCACACGCTATTCAAGAGGCCGTCGCCGCCAAAGTTAGTTTTGAGGAATTACAGAAACGTTTGATGGCGGAGCTATTAACCCGGTTTGCGCCGGAATTTTTAAACCGTTTTAGCGGCTTAATTACTTTTGAGCCGTTGACGGAGGAGCAAATAAAACAAATTGTAAAAATTAAACTGGCTAAAGTGAGTAATCAAATGAGTAAAAAACTAATTACTATTAAATTTTCGGATGATATTGTAAACGACCTTGCAAGCAAAGGATTTGATCCGGTTTGGGGCGCCCGTCCGCTTAACCGATTAATAGCCGATAAAATAGAGACTAAAATCGCCCAAATGATTCTTAAAGGTGAGCTTAAAAAAGGTGATACTAAGACCTTTGAACTAACTGATATAATCCCCGCATGAGTGAAATCAGCGAGCGCTTGCAAAAAATTAAAGACAAACTTAACGTTGCCGAGTTACAAAAGAAGTTAAGAACTTTGGAGGTAGAAGCGGAAAAGCCGGAGTTGTGGCAAGATTGGAAGTTTGGTCAAAGTGTGATGCAGGATTTGTCGGCTCTTAAAAAGACACTGGAGGAGTTTGAAACGCTGGACACGCTCGTTGCTACCGGTAAAGACGCCGAGGCCGTAGTGAGGCTCGCGAACTTGGAAATTAAGACGTTTTTAGCGGGCCCTTACGATAAAGGCCCCGCCTTCTTAAGTATTCACGCCGGTCAGGGAGGAACTGAAGCCTGCGACTGGGCCGAAATGCTCACTCGTATGTACCGACGTTACTCTGAAGCCAAGGGTTGGAAAACAGAAACAGTGGATGAAACAAAAGGTGAGGAAGCGGGAATTAAGTCTATTACTTTAGAAGTTAACGGTGAAAATGCCTACGGTTTGCTTAAAGGTGAGGCCGGAGTGCATCGATTGGTTCGCCAATCCCCTTTTAACGCGGATAATTTACGACAAACCTCATTCGCAGGGGTTGAAGTGATGCCGGTGATTAACGATGATAAAGTAATTGAAATAAAGCCCGATGATATCGAGTTTGACGCCTTTAGAGCCGGGGGCCACGGCGGCCAAAACGTCAATAAAGTGTCGACGGCCGTGCGAATAAAACATATCGCGACCGGTATTGTGGTCACTTGCCAAACGGAGCGTTTTCAAGAACGCAATCGCGAGATAGCTATGCAAATGCTGCGGGCCAAACTTTATAAACTGGCCGAGGAAAAAGAAGCCAACCTTAAAAAAGGCCTTAAGGGCGATTACAAAACGCCAGGGTTTGGAAATCAGATTCGTTCCTATGTGCTTCATCCTTATAAAATGGTTAAAGATTTAAGAACTAATGTGGAAAGTACTAACCCTGAAGCAGTTCTTAACGGAGACCTTCAGGCTTTTATTGATGAAGAGTTAAAAAATCTGTAATATAAAGTGGTGACTAGTTCCGATTTTAGCCTCCCAAGGATTATTTTTGTTATCGTCTTTATCGCTTTAATGGGGATTGGAGTCGGTTACGGTAGCGGTGTTTTACTTAAACAGACCGCTCCTAAGAACGCCATTCAAACTCCGTTAAAAGCTACGACCACGCCAAGTTTTAGCGGCAAAATCTTCCCGGTCAGCATTGCGACGGAGCCCGCCGTCACTCACGAATTGGTTGATAAAGACGGCAACGTGACGGCCTTTCTCCAAAGCGCCGATGATAAACTTAACGTAGTTTTAGCCGGAACAAATGTGACGGTTAGTGGTAAGCTTATGAAGACAACTGATAATAAACCGCTAATACAAGTCGAAAAGATTAGCTTTTAAAAATTATGATTCGTTTTGAAAATGTTACTAAAAAATATTGGGACAATACTTTAGCTTTGGAGGACGTGACGCTAAAAATAGACCCCGGAGAGTTTGTGTTTTTAGTTGGGCCATCTGGAAGCGGTAAAACAACGCTATTGAAAATGTTGACTCGAGAAGAATTGCCAACTAGTGGTGACATTTTTATAAATGAATACTCAATCGTCAGTCTAAAAAATAAATTCATTCCCAAATTAAGACGGGATGTGAGTGTCGTTTTTCAAGATTTTAAATTACTGCCTACTAAAAACGTTTTCGAAAATGTGGCCATTGCTTTAGAGTTAAGCAATAAAAAAGACCATGAGATTAAAGAGTTGGTCCCAATAATTCTAAAAAAAGTTGGCTTGGAAAGTAAAGCTAATCACTTTCCGGCGGAACTTTCGGGAGGCGAGAAACAAAGAATCGCTATCGCCCGGGCGCTAGTTCACAATCCGGTAGTTTTGGCCGCCGACGAACCAACCGGCATGATTGATCCGGTAGCCGCTTGGGAAATTATGCAGCTACTCAGTGAGATTAATGCCGAGGGGACGACGGTAATTGTGTCTACGCATAATGTGGATATAGTGAATTCTTTTAAAAAACGCGTTATTGAGCTTAAAAATGGTAAAATAATTAGAGACGAAACGAAAGGAAAATATCATCCCCATGGTTAAAGTTTTTGCGCGGGCTTTTAATAATATTCGCAGACATGCCGGCCTTACGGCCGCCTCGGTAATAATGATGACTACCACGTTTACGGTCATTAGTATTTTTGGTGTGGGGGCTTGGGGCAGTAACGTGGTTTTAAAAAATTTAGAGTCTAAAGCCGAAGTGACGGCTTTTTTTAAGAAAGAAGTTGATGAAAATTCGGTGCTGGCGATAAAAAAATCGCTGGAGGACAGTGGTAAAGTGCTGGGGGTTCAATACACTTCCAAAGATGAGGCCTTTAAAAGCTACCAAGAACAACATAAAGACGAACCGGCCATTTTAGAAAATATTACCGCCAAAATATTCCCGTCTTCTCTTGCCATTCAAGCCCGCGATTTAAATGACTTACCAATGATCTCATCTGAACTGCAAAAACAACCACAAGTTGACGAAGTAATCTTTTTTAAAGACGTGGTGGCCACTTTTCAAAGCTGGGTAAAAACAATTAGAATTGGCGGTCTGTCTCTTATCGGCTTTCTAGGGCTGGTCTCGATGCTAATTGTCTTTTTAACGCTTGGCATTTCGATTCATAATAGTGCTTCTGAAATAGAGATTTTAAAATTAATCGGCGCTCCCAAAAGATATGTTAGTTATCCTTTTATAATTCAAGGCATGATTTATGGCTTAGTATCGGCTATTATTACGTCAATAATCTTGGGAATTGCGATTCCTCTTGGAATTCCTAAAATTTCTTATATCTTTAGCGGCATCACTTTCCCCCAAATTAGTTATCAAATGATTGGTATCGCAATCGCTGCGGAACTAATAATGGGAACGGTACTAGGCGCTTTTGGCAGTGTGGTCGCAGTCGGTCGCTATCTTAAATATTAACCGCTATAATAAAGGCATGCGTAAAATACTGCCTGTATTAGTAACATCATTAGTTATAATTTTAGCTTTATCTGGAAAGTCGTTCGCAACCGCAACAACAGACCCTCAGCAAATACTAGACATTACAAAGCCTAAACTAGTTCAAAGCCAGCAACAAGAGAGAACTCTTAAAGGAGAGCTGGCGGTAATTGACGCTAAGATGGTTGATACGCAAGCTAAAATTGCCCAAGGAGCCGCTAACATTAAATTAAAAACCGAAGAATTAGTGGTAATTGGAACCGATATTAATTCTTTACAAATAAAAATCGGCCGCCTTAGTGACTCTTTAAGTACTCAACAAAATGCTTTCGAAGCGCGGCTAACAGCCCAGTATAAAATTTCGTCTACTTCCCCATTTTTAGAATTGTTTATTAGCGGTGGTTCTTTTTCAGATTTCGTTTCTAAAATTGAATATTTAAAAACCGCTGAACTTAACGATCAGTTATTAATTACTCAAATGAGTAGCAGTCGCCAAAGTTATCAAGATCAAACAACATTGTTAAATCAAAAGAAGGCTGATGCTTTGGTAGTAAAAGCGGAAATCGAAGCCTCACAACGGCAACAAATTGCCAATCAGACCCAGTTAATCAGTCAAAAAGCCGATCGTGACCAACTTCTTAAAGATACCCAAAATGACGAATTAAAATATCAGCAAATTATTGACCAGGCCCAAAGTGAACTCGCTGCCATTAACGGCACTTTTGCCGGAGCGGACTATTCCCAAGCTAAACCGGTTAAGCAAGGCGATCCGATTGCCATCATGGGTAACACCGGTTCCCCATCGTGCTCTACCGGCGCCCATCTTCATTTTGAAGTTCACAAAAATGGAGTCCTTCAGAACGCGGAAGACTATTTAAATTCCTATTCTTTTGAGGGAACGACAATTGGTAGTGGCAGCTGGCCCTGGCCCATGAAAGATCCTTATATTACCCAGCGTTTTGGCCACACTCCTTACTCTTACAGATATGTAAATGGTATTCATACGTTTGGGAAAAATGTAAGAAATTTTTTGCAATTGCAGTCATTTATATCGGCTTAGTTTTTTTGTTTCCGCATAGAACTCAGGCCGCCGTTTCTTTACAAATCACAAACTTCCCAAGCGAAATAAAAATAAATTCAGAATTTCAAATTGAGGCTAGCGTTTCCGGCCTCCCTAGTAACAAAGAAGCGGCCCTTAAAATCGGAGTCGCTGGTAGCAAAGATTACTACGGCTACGGTCAAATTAAAAACGGTGATAAGTTTATTGGCTACAACGACACAGGATCCTGCAATAACACTTTAATGATCAAAACAGACAATCTAGGCCACTGGGAAGGTAACTTAATTGGAAAAATATCAACAACCGCGGAACCCGGAGATGGAAAATTACGAATTAGAGTCTGTGATCCTGATAAATCATCGGTTTCTTACGCCATTAAGCTGACCGCCATGGATCCATTACCAATTCCTGAACCACCGCCAAAAACAAATAGCCCCGAAGCTAATAATGCGCCACCACAGGCAGACGTTGATTCTGCGGAACAAAACGACGCGACCGACGCCACAAATCAAACCGATCAATCATCAGATCTTATCGTACCTACCATACCTATCAAACCTACTCAACCTACGCACCTAGATATAAAACTCCCAGCCACCTTTTCGGCTCAAGAAGTACCAAAAGTGGCCGGGGCGAGTACCACCGCCAAGGAACTCATAGCTACACCCGAAGCCCAAGCGACGCCCTCAAGCCGAGCAACCAACAAATACGTTATAATACTCGGGTCTCTAGGCATTATTGGGATTGTAATTATAGGTGTTTACTTTTTCTTGAAGCGGAGACAGATTATAAAATGAAAAGATTACTAACAATTTATTTACCAATTTTTATCTGGGCAGGCTTGATATTTTTAGGAAGTTCAACGGTCGGCCGTAGCGTTTCTAACGTGAGACTGATTGACTTCCTAGCTCACAAGTTTGTTCACGTTACGGAGTACGTCATTTTTTATGTTTTGTTACAACGAAGTACTAAAAAATGGTGGCTATCTTTAATAATACTGGGAATATTCGCGATAACGGACGAAATTCATCAATCGTTTGTGCCCGGCCGCAGTCCGAGGATAACTGACGTTTTGATTGACATTAGTAGCGGCACTTTAGGAATAGTAATATTAAATTTATGGTCGAAGTTATTACCAAAAATTCGGACGAAACTAAAAAAATAGCCGCTCAAATATGCACCAAGCTTAAGAGTGGCAACGTCCTTGCTTTACAAGGAGACCTGGGGAGTGGTAAAACAACTTTCACTCAAGGCCTTGCTAAAGCCTTAGGAGTAAAAAGCCGTGTTTTAAGCCCCACTTTTACAATTTTACGACAATATAAAATAGAAAATAGTAAATTTAGTACTTTAAATCATCTCGACTGCTATCGTGTGAGTGGACCAAGCGACCTCGAAAGTCTAGACATCTTAAATTTATGTGGCCAACCAAACTCGCTGACGATAATTGAATGGCCGGAGCGAATCGCATGCATTCTACCAAAGACGACTTTAAAAATATCTTTTGAGACACTTGAAGGACAACAAAGAAAAATAATATTACCGGAAGAACTTAAAATATGATTATTGAAATCGACTCTTCAACTCGTTATCAAAAAAAAGTTACTCTCAAAGAGGGTGATAAAATTATTAAACAAATTGAAACAGATGGCGATATTTTAGTGGCTCTCAAACTACTTCTGACCGAGTCGAATCTAAAGCTAAACGATGTTGACAAGATCACGACGATTCCTAGCGGACCATCTTTTACAGGCTTAAGAATAGGCGCCGCAATTAGTAACGCACTAAACTACACCACCGGAAAATTAATTGATTTTAAGGATCTAAACGACCCCGCCTACCCCTCCCCACCAAACATAACTCCTAAAAAGGTTGACGGCAACATAATAAAGGTCTAGAAATATATTGGGATAATAAATATGTTTAATAGGCTCATAGCGACGACGATTTGCGTCGCGGTAAGTTTAGGGTTGTCAACAAATATTGCCTTTGCGACGAGCAGTCTAAAAGTTTCAACGGTTAATAATCAAACTGAGTTTAATAATCTTATCCCGGGAATTTCTAAAAGCCAAACCCTAATTATTAAAAATACTAGTGATGATAATTCCGCCTTAACCCTTAGTAGTCAATTAAATAATAGTTTTAAAGAAAATCCGGCCGGTTCCTACGACGCCCTTAAAGATTCAATTCAGATTCGACTAACAACATCAGGAGGTAGTAGCACGCAATGGTCATCGCTTGCGGACTGGGTCAATAACTCACAAGCATTTCCGGGCGACGCTCTTAAAGACGGCTATGAAGCCAAATATAATCTAGAAATTATGACGAGGGATGACGCGGAAGAAAACGCCGCGAGCAAATCGTTAACCGGATTAACTCTGACGATCTTTGGAGAACCGGCAACAACTACCACTAACGTGTCTGCAAACAGCACTGATAATGCAGAATTAAATCTGGGCGTCCTGGGCACCGCCACGAATAATATCCGAGTAGCACCCGGAGCTATAAAGTTAACGGCCGAAGAACCGCCGGAAAAACCAACGCCAGCCGTTCTCGGTAGCGCAACGTTGGGTGCCGACACTTCGATCTTTTCACCAAATCTAATCTTCTTAATTTTAGGCAGCGGCATCGGTCTTCTTCTCATTCTTGGTGGCTTCCGCATGTGCCTCCACCGTAAAGCACCACCTACATTTTCTTAAATGACAGAATTCAGCACGTGCTAATAATTGTCAGCAGGTGCACTTGAAGTTATAAGACGACTGCGGTAGAATTCCGGCGTGAAAGCCTTGGCACTCATCTACGTCATTTTAGGTATCCTGCCCTTTATAATCCTAACTACCACGCTGCTTTACGGTCAAACGGAACCATCTGGAACATTGGTAACCCCCGCACTGGCCTTAACTACAACCGTAGTAAATAACAAACTTATTACCAGAATTATTATTCCAAAACTAAGCACAAACTTATCGGTAAAACCGGCCGCGATCGTTGAAAATACCTGGAAGGCCTTTGATGACGCCGCCAGCCTCGCCGCCGGAACGCCGGTCAACAACATCGTCATCTTCGCTCATGATAAACCAAAAATGTTTCGGGGACTCGGCAATTTAGAAATTAATGACCCTATTTATATTATGCGGAATAAATCCTACGAGACTTATTATGT